>CADBNU010000191.1 GCA_902796085.1 Heyndrickxia coagulans | reverse complement strand
CTGCGTTCATCTAGTTGAATATGCTCTATCCAACTCAAATATAAAAGGACTGCCTATCTAGACAGTCCTATTTTTAGGCGTAATTCATGATACACCTTTTAAATATTGATGTATTACATTAATAAACGCATCAACATGTCTTAATTGGAAAGCAGTATTATAACCCAATAACCAAGTATCACGGCCGATCGGTTCATTATTTTCATTTTTCAGTGGAATTTTATGCATACCAGCACCAATTCCATGTAATGTAATTTCAGGCAAAATGGCATATCCAATGCCGTTTAATGCCATTTGCTTACATGTTTCAATTTGATCAACAACAATCACACGTTTCGGATTCGTTTGAAAACGACGATGCCACCAATCTTGGATTTCTTGATAATAATTGGAATCACTTTTAAATTGAATAAAAGGCCGGTCTGTTTTGACGACATCATCAATATGATCAATTTCTATATCCACTAGATATAAATGATCCCGAAATAAAAACTTCTTTTCACCTTTCCAATCCGTTGTGCCACGGATAATTCCGATATGAACTTGGTCTTCATATACTGCTTTTAAAATTTCACTACTCCATCCTGTAATTAAAGAAATTTTTGCATGTGGATATTTTTCTACAAAACGTTTTAATACCTTCGGAAGCCAATTTTGACCAACAATCGAAGCACAAGCAATTTTCAATGTACCGTGTACTTCCGATTCCAATGATTGAATCTCTTCGCGGACAAGTTCCTCCTTTGCTAACACTTCATTAGCAAAATCAATAATCTTTTCCCCAGCAGGCGTGAGTGTCAAACCTTTATGGGAGCGAATAAATATTTTTGTGCCCCAATCTTTTTCGATCGACTGTAATCGTTGCGATAATGCTGGTTGCGTAACAAACAATCGCTCCGCTGCTTTTCTCATATTCATTTCTTTGGCTAAAACACTTAACAATTCTAATTCATTTACGTTCATGTTCCACACCTATTAAATTTTTTAATATTGTAAAAAACGATAAAAGACAATTCTATTTTACCATCTATCTTTTTCTATTGAAAAGATCAATCATCCTTATAAAAAAATGGCCTCTTGTAAAGAGACCACGCCGGCAAATTCAAACCTTTTTATAAATAATATGATTCAGTTGTTTTAACACAGCACTTCTCGTTAGTAAACCTTCAAAATAGCCTTGATCATTTACCGCACAAATGAAAGGAAGATTAATTAACAATTTTAAACCTTTCCTGACAGAATCATGTACGTTTAAAATCGGAATATCTTTGTTCATCACATCTTCAACAGCAATTTTGTCTAATTTTTCAAACTCAATTCTTTCAATCCCCATAATCGCATCTAAAATTAATGGTGTCGTAATTAATCCATGAAGTTTATATTGGGCGTCCAATACTGGAATGCCTGTATACCCTGTTTTCGTTAACACGAGCAATGTATGTTCTAAATTATTTCCAATTTGTACATGGGCAACCCGTTCTGAAGGGATCAATAGTTTGTCAATGCTGCGATCTAGGAAATCCCCAGTTTGCAAATCAATCATAGGCAAGTCTCCCATCATGATTTTTCCGTACCAATTATAATTTTAACATAGATTGGTATATAATTCCTTTATGAAGGGAGCCTAAACTACCTACAAATTTTTACAAATTTCATCATTTACATCACGGCTTCTGTCTGCAACAATTCAAAAATCTCAATTGCAACCATATCGATATCATCAAATTGAAATGCATCGGTTTTACCATCGGAATTAAACACTTTTAATTCAAAGGAATCTGTTTTCACAAAATAATTTACCTTACATTTCCGAACTCCATTTTGTTCAAAATAACGCTCCGAATCTTCTCCAGCTTCCTGCATATTTTTTAATCGAGATAAAATTCCTTCTAATAAAGACATAAAATTTCCTCCTAATCTCATTCAACAAATGTGCGTTCTTTTCAAAACGATTCATTTTTAGTACAATCATTCATATAAAAATAGGGGAGTGATAAAATGGAACCAATTATTCTTTATAGTCAACCGGATTGTGTGCCTTGCGAGATTACGAAAAAGTATTTCCAAGATCAAGGAATCAAATATATTGAAAAAAATGTGAAACAAGATAAACAAGCATATAATGAATTAATTAAAAAATACAAGTCTTACTCTACACCAACGGTAGTTATCGGTGATCAGGTATTCTCAGGATTTAAACTGAACGAAATCGAGCAGGCGCTATTCGGTGAAAAATCGAAATAAACCTTTTGCAATCATAATTTCCCACAGGATAAAAAAGTCTATACAAATAAATGTCTTTTCATTTTTTGTATAAGACTTGTTTCATTCTGAACATATAAATGGAGGATCTATTCCCATTTATTTGCTTTTTATTAACTGGTTAAGATCCTCCACTGCTTTCCGGATTGTTCGGTTACGATGATAACCTGTACTTGAAACCGTTACGCCATTTAAGGTAGCATAAACTTTTCCTCTAGCGCCTGTATGAAAAAAACCGTAAACATAAATTTTGCATAATCCGATAGATGTTGGAAGTATGATGACTTCAAATTTTTTCATATTGAACTCCTATACTGTATGATTTCATATCGATTGCCCATTTTATTATAAATTCTTCTTTATGCAATCGTAAAGTATTTTATTTCGTAAATTTCATCTTTCATACCAAATCATGTAAAAGGATTAGTATTTTGATAATATAATGTTAAGAGTTGATACAATGACTAAAAAAATTTCAAGAAGAACTTTTTTAAAAAGAATCGGTAAAGGAACTGTTGCGACATTCATCACGGGAATGGTAGGACATTTTTACCTTAAATACTTGGAGCCAAAATGGATCGAGATAACACATCAAAAGATATCCCACTCACTTATCCCAAGTTCTTTTAATAATTTTAAAATTGTTCAGTTTAGTGATACACATTTAGGTTTTCATATGGATTTTGAACAGTTTGAAGCGATTATCGAAAGGATTACTCGGGAGCATGCAGATTGTATCATTTTTTCTGGAGACTTAATTGATAATTTACTTACCTTTTTCGAATACGAGCGAGTTATTATTTTATTAAGTAAACTCCAAGCACCATACGGGAAATTTGCTGTATATGGCAATCATGATCACGGTGGCTGGGGTACAGAGAAATATGCAGAGATAATGACCGCGTCTGGTTTTCAATTATTACATAACGATTCAGTTTTCATTGAAAAAGAAGAAAACGAAAGAATTATTTTGGCAGGAATTGATGAACCTATTTTAGGTACGCCGGATATTCTTCAAACAATTAAAAATAAGCCTTCAGATCATTTTACGATCTTAATTTCCCATGCTCCAGATTTGGCGGATGAAGTAAAACATTTTCCAATTCATTTTCAAATGAGTGGACATACCCATGGTGGACAAGTTCAAATGCCTTTTGTCGGACCTTTGATAACACCACCCATGGGGAAAAAGTATACAGAAGGATTATATGAAATTTCACCGAACTTTTCATTATATGTGAATCGCGGATTAGGTACAACAAGACTTCCTTATCGTTTTCTTTCTCGACCGGAAATCACGATATATACACTTCACAATACAAATTAAAGGAGGTATATGAATGGAATCGGCCCGAAAAGCTTCACAAGATTTCTCTGTTAACACATTAGCAAAAGCATTATTTATCGTTAACCGTCATGCAAAAACAGCGACAGATTCAAAATTTTTATATTCGTTAAAGCATGCTGCTATTCAGAAAATGTTAGAAGAAGGTAAAGCAAAGAAAATTGGCCTCCATTTTTCAAGAAATCCGCGTTATAGCCAGCAACAATTGGATGTCCTTATCTCTTGTGGCAACTACTATTTCCACATCCCCCCTACAAAAGATGATATCCAAAATTTAGAAAACCTAGGTCATTTAGATGATCACGTTCGAAATCCAAAGACGGTATTTCCTTTAAAGGAAGCAAAGCGTGTTTTACAATTGTATACCGGTTTGAAACAACCAAAGCAAACAAATCGCTCCCATCGAAAACCACTCTATCAAAAACCTGTTTTTAAACGACTGGGAGAATAAAGTTTTAAAATGACGGAATCATTTTTATGATAGTTTACAATTATTGGGCTGTATTTAATGGCCCATTTTTCATTTTTCTGATATGCTTCTTCCTTCTGAAATCCTTTCAAACGTAAAAATAAAAGTAATCGATAAAAATCCATTCAACCATTATAAAGATATCCACTTAAAATCTCTTAATCATACCAAAACTAGTCCAAAAGTAAGGTAGATCAAATTCTTTTCATGAGTATACTATAAACAATATTAACCATTATAAACGAACACAGTAAAATCATTAAAGTAACGATCACTCATAGTCTTTAACTATCAGAACATCCTTCTTTTCTAAAATTGTATAATTTTCAACATGGATTTCCAATGAACTTTATTTAAACAATTTCAATAAAACCTGTTTTCTCCGCAATAATGAATGAAAAAATTACGACTATTAAAAACAGCCAACCACATGTTGCGGTTAGCTTTCCGTACGTACATTTATACCTCCCAATATTTATACAAAGCTTGTGTACCACTATTTTCTTCACCTTGAGCGGCCAGTTTTTCATACATCTGTTTTGCAAGTGATAAACCTGGTAATGGAATCCCCATCTTTTCCGCCTCATTTAATGCAATCGTCATATCTTTAATAAAATGTTTAATGAAAAATCCTGGAGAATAATCTTCCCGTAAAATTCGTGGCGCATAACTAGATAAAGAGAAACTTGCTGCAGCACCTGTTGAAATCGTATCGACTACTTTTTGTACATCGAGACCCGCTTTTTTGGCATAAACTAGTGCCTCGCAAACACCGATCATTCCTGAAGCAATGGCGACTTGGTTGGCCATTTTTGTATGTTGTCCTGCTCCAGCACCACCTAAATATGTAATATTTTTTCCCATTATTTCAAACAAAGGACATACATAATCAAAGGCTTCTTTATCACCGCCGACCATAATTGCGAGCCGTGCTTCCCTTGCACCAATATCCCCACCAGAAACCGGAGCATCTAAAACGGAAATTCCCTTTTTCTTTCCTTCTTCATACAATTTTTCTGCCAGTGTCGGTGAAGAAGTTGTCATATCGACAAGATACGAATGTTTACGGCCGTTTGTAATTAAACCGTTTTCCCCTAAGTAAACTTCTTCCACATCTTGAGGAAAACCAACAATAGTGAAAATAACCGACGCTTTCTCCGCTAATTCTTTTGACGAATCTGCCCACTTCGCTCCTTTTTGTAGTAACGGTTCAGCTTTTGATTTTGTACGAGTATAGACAAATAAAGGATAGCCTGCAGCTAGAATATGTCCTGCCATACTTTTCCCCATTACACCGAGGCCGACAAATCCAACCGTTGGTTTTTCTACTAATGTCATGTCATCTTCCCCTCCCATATCAATGACTATAAATCTAGTTTATCATAATTTTCGAAATCATTAAAAAAGGTGTCCTTCCATTTAGGACACCTTTTAAAATATTAAAATTATTACCATAGAAGAAAAGCTATTCTTTACCATTATGCTTTGTTAAAAACGATTCCATGATGAAAATAGATTCTTCTATACCAAAAAAGCGTTACTCAGCCAAACCTTCTTCTTTTAACATATTTTCTAAAGTTTCCTTTGCAGCCTCTTCATCGGCACCATCATATGAAATGCTGATTTCAGCACCGTTCGGAATCCCTAAGGACATAACACCCATAATTGATTTTAAATTAACACTTTTTCCATTATAGGTTAACAATATTTCAGACTCGAATTTGCTTGCACTTTGTACCAGCATGGTTGCTGGACGTGCGTGAATACCCGTTTCAGCTGTTACTTTATATGTTTTTTCAATCATAATCTCACCTCTAAATAGTTAATCGTTGTTCGCATCATGATAAGATTTAAACAACCGTTGTCAATTATATCATATTTCGTCAAATTTCACCTTTAAACGACATTTTTTAACCCTATGAATTTGTAATGAGTCGGTAACTTTGTCGATCATGTATAAATCGTTTTATCATAACCATAAACTTTCATCATATAAATAAAATCCTAAGATCTATGTATGAAATATAGACATTTCGTTAATTAAGAAACAGCTTCTTATTTCTAAACCACAAAAAAAGAGGCTATCGTAGTCGATAGCCCCTAGCTGTTATTTTGCAAATACGTGATTTCCGATTTTTACTGTTACTTCTCTTGTTGCAACATATCCGCTTGTCGCTGTTTTTGGATTGTAAAAGAATAACGAACCGTTTCCTTGTCCACGGAATGCCAATGCTTCTTTAACAGCTTTTTTAGATTCTTCATCTGCTGGTAAATCAATTTGACCGTTGGCTACCGGAGTAAACGCATAGTAGCCCGAGTCTTTAGCATAAATAACATCTTTGATTGTATTTGGAAAATCTGGATGGTCTACACGGTTTAATACTACAGTTGCTACAGCGACTTTACCTGCATACGGTTCACCTTTTGCCTCAGCATGTACTAAACGCGCTAATAAATCAAATTCTTCGTCCGTAATTTTTTCTGGTAGTTTTAATTCTTGTCCTGGATAAATCGTTGAAGATTTTAATTGATTTATAGATTTTAAGCTTAATACAGACACACCATATGTTTGTCCGATTTTATATAAAGAATCTCCTTCTTTAACAGTATGAACGGATGCAGCATCTGCATCATTCAACGGCAAGAATGTCATTATTGTTCCAAATGCGATGGTCGTAATAAGACCCTTCTTTATTTTTTTAAACATAAAGACACCTCCAAGTTTATAAGCACATAATCAGCCTAACAACTAATCTAGTTGAATTCATTAGTTGAAACTTGGAAGTACTGTAAATATTTGTCAAATTCAAATTAACTTCTCGGGTCATCTAAATATGTATATAAGACCCTTCCTCCTCTTTTCGCCACTCCACGAAAATGTTTAAAATCACTTCGATGGACTAAAACAGAGCGAAAAACTTCAAAGTCCTCTTTTTCAACGATATATTCAGAGATTTCTTTATTCGCTAATTGATCTAGAATTTTATTAGCTTCTTGATCCGTCATCGAAACTACCTCCGGTTACTAATTTTTTGTTAAAATTCCTATTTTCTGAAAAAAATCTTTACATTTCTTCAATATTATTGCAAACTAGTAATTAATTATAATGAAAGATTGGAGAGAAGTAAATTGAAAAAAGCCAGTGTCGGAAATGTAATCGAATTCAAAAACGGCTTACAGGGAATCGTTGAAAAAGTGAATGAAAACTCAGTCATCGTTAATTTAACATATATGGAAAACTTTCGCGAACTAGATTTACATGAAAGAACAGTTGTGAATCATAAAAATTATAAAATTGTAGCTGATTAAAGATATCGATCATGCATAAAAAGTAAATGATTAATTTTAAGGAATGTAAGCGTTTTACGCTACATTCCTTTCCTATTTTATTATGTATTATTTTTTAAATCGAACAATTTTAAAGAGATTTCAATTTCCAATCTTTTTCAAATGGATGGTTTATGATACAATGTTATCTGAGTTTGAAAGGAGAAAAGCCAGTATATGAAAAAAGTTTTCACTGATTGGAAATTTCTATTAGGACTACTATTAGCCAACGCACTCATATACTTTGCTTACGATCAAAGTAAAGTATTTTGGTATATCCTTACTGGTTCTATGTTATTTCTAATCTCATACTCCATTTTAAATGAAGATGTTGATGACCGCATTACCCTTGGCCAATATTTAATATATGGTCTTTTATCTGGAGTCGCTCTTTACGTCATCTTTTGGATTGGAAATTTTCTAATCAATGGACTTAACATTACCGTCCTTGCTGATCAAGTAACAAAAATTTACAAAAAATTTGCCCCGGAAGTGATTTGGCATTATATCGCTTTAGTGCTCGTTATTATTCCTGGTGAAGAATTTTTTTGGCGAGGATTTGTTCAAAAACGATTACTTGCCAATAGTGGAATTTGGCCAAGCATAATTATATCAACACTCTTTTATAGTATTGTTAGTTTATATTCGGGATATATCGTATTAGCAATCACCGCTCTAATTTGTGGTTTCGTATGGGGATTCCTTTATGCTTGGAAACGAAGTTTACCACTTGTTATCATTTCTCACATCACATTTAATTTATTATTACTTGTATTTTTCCCACTCGTATAAAAAGCTACCTAAAAGGTTTTATTCAAGATTTGTTCTTGATTAAACCGCCTTAGGTAGCTTCCTTTATTTAAAAACAAGAATAAGTAAAAATGCTAAACTTACATAGCCAAACATGGGATACAAAGTAGCCAGTAAAGTACTATAATCTATTAAACTAATCGAGTAACTAACAGCTAGTATACAAGTTGAAACGATGAGCGTACTCCCTTGTGTACCCTTTCGGATAAACCGTTCCAAGCCATACACATTCCCAATCACTGAGGTAAAAATCTCACCATAAATGATAAGAATATAAATGAAATAAAATGTCGGAGCCAAAGTCTCCATCATAACCGCCATCGGTATATGAAAACTCGTGAATCCTGGTAGTTGAACAAGAGTAACATGGCTCGCAATTAAAATAATCGTTAAAGCTGCACCCCCAAGGATTCCTCCCCATTTTACAACCTTTTCATCGCCAATTTCACTGGCTGCCGGTACAAGTACTGCTGTCGCTAAACTGATATTAAAGGAGGCATAAGCAAAACCACTCGTAATCACTTCAAAACTAAAGGGCTCTTTGTGGATAATGTTTGTCCAAAAATCATCCAGTTGAAAAGATAAACTGGCTAACATAAAACTAAAAAAGATGAGTAAAGGAACAACGAAAGAATTTACGAGAACAAGACCATTCGTACCAATCGTTAAGACAAGTAACGTAAGAAAAACAGTAAATAAAACACCAAGTTGTTTTGGCAAATGTAATTGTTCCTCAAACACACTCCCTGCACCTGAAAGCATAACAGCAGAAACCCCAATTAACATGACAAACATCATTACATTTATAATCGGTGTGATATATGGACCAAACATATACATATTTAATTGATGAAAACTTCTCGCCTTTAAGCGAATCGCTAGAAGCATGATTTTTATGCCAAACCAAATAAACAAAAGACCAGCAATCCAAATTCCCAATAAACCAAATGCACCGTATTGCGAAAAAAACTCAACAATTTCCTTCCCTGTTGCAAAACCCGCTCCGACAACTGTTCCGACATAAACCGAGGCTAATTGGAATGATCGTTTCCACTTCAAAACATTCGCCTCCTTTACCCGCTCTATAAACAACGGAACTCGCATACCTTGTCCAAAATAAGCTTCTGCTTACATCATATGCTAGGTAAAAAAAGTAAGAACTAATAAATCTTAAATAAAGTCTAAATACATTTTTCATCATTTTTTGATGTAAATCACTTGAAAGTCAAAAAAGGTCAAAGTATAATATTAAGTGAACATGGTCAAAGATAGTCAAAGTCAAAATCCAAACGGATTTAAAGGAGGTAGTTTTTATGCTTTGTCAAAAATGTCATAAAAACGAGGCAAATATTCACTTGCAACTTCACTTAAATGGTCAAGAAGTTGAATATACATTATGTAATGATTGTTATAAAGAAACACAACAAAAATTTCAATCGAATTTCGATTCAACGATAAAAAACTTATTCAACCAACCGTTCCAAAATATGATGGGCGGCTTTTCTATCCCGTTTGGTAACCAGAACGCCATGAATGGTCAAAACGGTATACAAACACAAACGGTAAAAACTTCCCGCGGAAAAAATGGTTTTCTTGACCAATTCGGAAAAAATTTAACGGATGAGGCCAGGGAAGGAAAATTAGATCCAGTCATCGGCCGTGATAAAGAAGTCGATCAAGTCATTGAAATTTTAAACCGGAGAAATAAAAACAATCCTGTCCTTATTGGTGAACCAGGGGTTGGTAAGACTGCTGTCGTAGAAGGACTTGCCCAAAGAATTGTCAAAGGTGAAGTTCCATTTAAATTACGTAATAAAGAAGTATATTTATTAGATGTGTCTTCCCTAGTTGCGAATACAGGTATTCGTGGTCAATTTGAAGCGCGAATGCAACAACTGATTTCTGAACTACAAGAAAGAGACGATATCATATTATTTATTGACGAAATTCATCTTATCGTCGGAGCTGGTTCGGCAGAAGGATCAATGGATGCCGGAAATATATTAAAACCAGCCCTTGCTCGCGGTGAATTACAATTGATCGGTGCTACGACATTGAAGGAATATCGGCAAATCGAAAAAGATGCAGCTTTAGAACGCCGATTCCAACCTGTCCAAGTACAAGAACCAACAATTGAAGATACAATAAAAATCTTAAAAGGTTTGCAAGACAAATATGAGGCATATCATAAAGTTAAATATACTGATGAGGCACTACAAGCTTGTGTGCAATTATCGAATCGTTATATTCAAGACCGCTTTCTACCTGATAAAGCGATCGATTTAATGGATATTGCTGGATCAAAAGTAAACTTAACAACATCAATATTAACGCCTGACCAAATCGAAACACGCTTAAATCAAATTAAAGTAGAAAAAGAACAGGCTTTAAAACAAGAAAACTACGAATTAGCGGCAAAATTACGAGATGAAGAAAAGAATTTAGAACAAGAACGTAAAAACGCAAAAAATGTTGGAGAACCAATCGTCGATATCGCTATGATTCAACAAATAATTGCGGAAAAAACCGGTATTCCGTTAGGAAAACTACAAGAGGATGAACAAGCAAAATTAAAAGATCTTGAACAACAACTAGCTTCGAAGGTTATTGGTCAAGATGAAGCAGTCCAAAAAGTAGCAAAAGCGATTCGTAGAAGCCGTGCAGGTTTAAAAGCAAAAAATCGACCAATTGGCTCCTTCCTCTTTGTCGGGCCAACAGGTGTTGGTAAAACAGAATTAGCGAAAACCTTAGCTGAACAATTATTTGGTACAAAAGATGCGATGATTCGACTCGATATGAGTGAATACATGGAAAAACATAGTGTTTCTAAATTAATCGGTTCACCTCCAGGTTATGTTGGTCATGAGGAAGCTGGTCAACTTACCGAAAAAGTCCGTCGTAATCCTTACAGTTTAATTTTATTAGACGAGGTAGAAAAAGCTCACCCAGACGTCATGCATATGTTTTTACAAATATTAGAAGACGGACGATTGACCGACAGCCAAGGACGTACAGTAAGTTTCAAAGACACGGTAATCATTATGACTAGCAATGCCGGTCAATCAATAAAAAGTGTTCAAGTAGGCTTCGGTAATTCTGATGAAAATAGCAATTTAAATGTGATGGACAATTTACGTGATTACTTTAAACCAGAGTTTCTCAATCGTTTCGACAGTATTATTCAATTCAAACCGTTAGAAAAAGATCATTTATTAAAAATTGTTGATTTAATGTTGAATGAAGTCCGGGAACAATTACAAGAAGATCATAAGCAGCTCACCGTTTCAGATGAAGTAAAAGAAAAAATTGTTGACCTAGGATATCAGCCACAATTTGGTGCACGCCCATTACGTCGTACGATTCAAGAGCATTTAGAAGATAAGATAGCCGATTTTGTAATCGACAAACCAGATGTAAATAAATTACATGCACATCTTGTTGACAATGATATTGTTGTCTCTGCAAATGACAATGAATAAAAAAAGTTGGGACTGATAAAAGGACGAG
>CADBNU010000190.1 GCA_902796085.1 Heyndrickxia coagulans | reverse complement strand
GTTAATAAATGAGAATAATAGTGAATTAGTTGTGGATAAAAAATATATCGAATACTATAGAAGTTGGATATATAAAGGATTAACATCTTGTTAACAAAAAATGTGGATAACCACCAGTTTTATTGTGGATTGTGTGGATATTATTGTAAAAACCTTAGTTTTTTAGTCTATATAATGTGGATAAATGTGTGGATTAAGTGTATAAATATTAATATATACAATTCTTTCTTAGAAAGAAGAAATCGTAATGCATAAGGAGATTATATCGTGTTAAAAAAGGGTTGCCTTAAGTGAATTTACTTAAAGCAACCTAAAATTTTATTCATCCTCTAATTCGGCCCATTCTTCTAATAAATCTTCCATTTCTTTTTTTGCTTGACTAATTTCTTCATTTAAGTTTGCAACTTTTGTATGATCAGTATATATTTCAGGATTAATAAACAATTGTTCTTTTTCATTTATCATTTCTTCTAAAGTTTCGATTCGATTTTGGATTTCTTCTATCCGCCGTTGTCTTTGTCGTGCGCGTTTTTTCAGCTCTTTTTCTAATTCATAACGAGATTTGTTATCGAGTTTTTCTACTTCTTTCGGAGACTTATTCACATTTTTCTGATTCTCGTCCTCAGTTAATTTTTTTAATTCGAGCATTTCTTCCTTTTTCTCAACATAGTAATCATAGTCACCTAAATATTCGGTGATGCCATCTTTAGTAAGTTCGAACACTTTTGTTGCTATCCGATTAATGAAATATCGGTCATGCGAGACGAAAAGAATTGTCCCGGGGTAATCCACTAAAGCATTCTCCAATATTTCTTTACTATCTAAATCTAAATGGTTCGTCGGTTCATCCAAAATTAATAAATTAGCATTGAGTAGCATTAGTTTTGCTAAAGAAAGTCGAGCTTTCTCACCACCACTTAATGTGGATACAGGTTTTAAAACATCGTCTCCGGAAAATAAAAAGTTGCCCAATACTGTTCGTATTTCTTTTTCTGTTTTCATTGGATATTCATCCCAGAGTTCATTCAGAACACTTTTATTGGATGTTAAATCGGCTTGCTCTTGATCATAATAAGCGATATTGACGTTTGTCCCGAACTGAATTGATCCATGAATAGCCGTGAGCTTACCAACAAGGGTTTTTAATAAGGTGGATTTTCCGACACCATTTGGCCCAAGAAGAGCAATACTATCTCCTCTTGTTACACGAAAATGAATGTTACTCGATAAGATATTCGAATTATAGCCGATTGATAGATCTGATACATTTAGAACTTCATTCCCACTCTGTCGTTCAATTTGAAAGGAAAAGGAAACCGATTTATCGTCAATGCTAGGTCTGTCCATTATTTCCATTTTTTCCAGCATTTTCCTTCTACTCTGTGCCCGTTTTGTTGTAGAGGCACGGACAATATTGCGTGCAATAAATTCCTTTATCCGAGCTATTTCTTCTTGTTGCTTTTCGTACATTTTCATTTCTCGTTCAAAGTTGGCTGCTTTTTGTTCAAGATATTTACTGTAATTTCCTATATAACGGGTCAGAGTGTTATTGGCACATTCATAGACTTGATTTACGACTTTATCAAGAAAATACCGGTCATGAGAAACAATAAGAATTGCACCGTTAAAGGTTTGTAAATATTGTTCTAACCAGGTTAATGTCTCAATATCAAGATGGTTTGTCGGTTCGTCAAGGATCAAAATGTCAGGTTTTGACAATAACAGTTTCCCGAGTGCCAATCTTGTTTTTTGTCCACCGCTCAATGTAGAGATTTTTGTGTCATAACTATAGTCGGCAAAATTCAAACCATGTAAAACTGATCGGATGTCAGCTTCATATTGATAACCGCCTTTTTCTTTAAATTCATTTTGTAAATAATCATATTCCGATAAGATTTTATTATATTTCATCTCGTTTTGATAAACGTCTTCCTTTGACATTTGTTGTTCTAGATATCTAAGTTGTTTTTCCATATCCTTTAGATCCTGAAAAACATTCATCATTTCTTCCCAGATGGAATTGTCAGTATCTAAACCCGTATGTTGGTCTAAAAAGCCAATGGTAACATCTTTGGGTTTAATAATCTCACCTGAGTCATAATTTAATTCGCCTGCAATAATTTTTAATAATGTTGATTTACCAGATCCATTCCGCCCAACAAGAGCAATTCGATCTCTTGTTTGTATTTCTAATTTTATATTATGTAAAATAAGATCAGCACCATAATATTTTGTCAGCTGATTGACTTGAAGCAAAATCATAACGTACACCTCAAATAGTTTTATTAGGAAAGGTCGTTAGTATAATTTTCCATATTTCGACTGAATGTTAAACCTTTTTGCTATATAATTATTTTATATGAAGTAAGGAAATAAGGACAGTGAAAGAATAAACAAACTATTATAGAACAACAATTAATAAGACTTTTAAATGAAAATTGTGTATCATAAATTAAAGTATGTAAAAAAGAAGGAAATCTGTATTTTTTATCGAATATAATAGTTATCGAGATATAAAGAAAACGTTATCAAAATATTTGTGTGTTAAATATTATTTAAAACAAATAAACAACTAGTATAAATTGAAATATATCAACATTGGAGGACTGACTTATGGCAACAGAACAATTAAGAATTCCAAAGGCAACAGCAAAAAGATTACCATTATATTACCGTTTTTTGCAAAATCTATATCAATCTGGAAAACTCCGTGTTTCATCGGCTGAATTAAGTGAAGCAGTAAAGGTGGATTCAGCAACGATAAGGAGAGATTTTTCTTATTTTGGTGCGTTAGGAAAAAAAGGTTATGGCTATAATGTCCAGTATTTATTAAATTTCTTTCGAAAAACCCTTGATCAAGATGCACTAACAAAAGTAGCATTAATTGGTGTAGGTAATTTAGGGACAGCGTTATTACGATACAATTTTACGAAAAATAATAATACGAAAATTTGCTACGCGTTTGATACAAATGAAAGTAAAATTGGCACACAGATTAGTGATGTTACTGTTTATAGCCTTGATCAACTGGAAGAAATACTTAATAAAGAAGAAATACAAGTAGTTATTTTAACTGTACCTGCACAAGCTGCACAATCAGTAACCGACCGATTAGTTAAAACTAGAGTTAAAGGGATTTTAAACTTTACGCCAGCAAGATTAAATGTCCCATCTTCAATAAATGTTCATCATATTGATTTAGCGGTCGAATTACAATCGTTCGTGTATTTTATAAAAAATTATTCTAACGAATCTGAAGACACAGAAGAAGTTGAGGAAAATGAAAAAACGCGAATTTAAAATACATATATAATTATAATTGGCTGGAAGTTCGTATTATAAATAAAGAACATCGGTTAGGATGGACACTATGGGTAATAAAATGACCATACAAGATCATATTGCTGAGCTTAGAAGGCGTCTAATCGCGACTATTTGCTTTTTCATACTCGCCTTCGTCGGTGGTTTTTTCTTGACTGAACCACTGATTATCTATTTACAACAAACAAATACAGCGACTCGATTAGAACTTAATACGTTCAGATTGACTGATCCATTAAAAGTATATTTTCAGATTACTTTTCTTATTGCCTGTGTATTTACAGCTCCATTTATCTTGTATCAACTTTGGGCGTTTATTTCACCGGGATTGTATAAGAAAGAACGAAAAATTACATTAACGTACATACCAATTTCTATTCTATTGTTTTTAGGCGGTATTTCGTTTGCTTACTTTATATTGTTTCCATTTTTAGTAGACTTTATGTTTCATCTTAATGCTCAAATGGAATTAAATGCAGTTATCGGAATTAATGAGTATTTTGAGTTTTTGTTTCAAATTACCATTCCTTTTGGTCTTTTATTTCAATTGCCTGTTATCATTTTGTTTTTAACTCGCCTTGGCATTATTACACCTTCTTTCTTATCAAAAGTTCGTAAATACGCCTACTTTATTTTACTAATTTTAGCTGCACTTATTACGCCGCCAGATATCATGTCTCATATAATGGTTACTATTCCTTTGTTTGTTTTATATGAAATTAGTATTTTGATTTCCAAAATGGCTTATCGCAAAATTGAAAAAGTGGAACAAGTAAGATCCGCAAGACATATTCATAAAATTTAGGTTGCCCGTATTTGTTTACTTCATTAAGGTTAATTTCTAGAAGTAAACTGAATAAGAGGACAACCTTTTCTATTAAATATTTTTATTTTTTTCTTATGTTCCGTTTGTTCCGTTGTGAATTCCAATATGAATAGAATATTTTTATACTCGAACCGATGTCCAACGTTGCGAAAAAGACTAACAAATACGCAAAAAATCCCCATCCATATAGGGAAACATGCCGAATAGCGAAAAAGGTAAAAAGAATACCAAATATTAAATAAATAATGGCCTGGGTTAATAAATTCATAACAATCCTCCGCTTTTTTAAATCAATGATAAAACAATTACACTTGTATTCATTAATATATGTGAAAAAATTGGAACGACGATACGCTTGGTTTTATAGTAAAGATAAGAAAATACCAATCCAACTGCTAAGTAAAGTAATATGTGTTCAAATTCTAAATGAGCCAATGAAAATATAAGCGAACTGATAAAAGCTGAAATGTAAACGTTGTACTTATGAATTAATATGGCAAAAACAATCTTTCGAAAAACGATTTCTTCCAATATCGGTCCTATAAATGCAGTGACAAAAAATAATATCGGTGCTTTTTCTATTAGTGATAGAATAGTCTCCGTATTATCAGAACCAGCTTCTATACCGAAGAGCAACTCAATTCGAATGGCTATACTTTGTGCAACAAGTGCAAGAAATACTCCCACAATTGACCAAAGGAACATTTTTATCCAAGAAATGCCTTTGATACGATCGTGCTGCAATTCGTCCCTTAAAGCGTAGAGAGAAATAAGTAGAGTAGTAAAAAAACTAAATGAGTACCAAATTGAAAGGGCTGCTAATTGTAAACTGGATGAATCTTGTTGTTTGAACAATTGAAGAATATTATAGATGAAAATTGTTCCGGGTTGAAGTAAAAGTAACATCATTATATAACTGACTAAAATTATTTTATATGATTGTTTCAACATATTCACCTACACGCAAATGTGTTATTCCTGAATTGATTTGTAGAAGTTTAAATAATACAAAATTTACCGTACACTTATATTATAAAAAAATCAAATAAAAAATAGTATGAAAGTCGATAGAAATTCCTACTAATTCAATAGACTTTAGACTATTTCATCCATATATGGCTAGATAGTAAATTTTGATTTACTAAATATTTGGAAAAAAGATCAAAAAAATGTAAAATTATTGACAGTTGATACTTGCAAAAATAGAAATTAATGATTATTATATTAATTGGGTTTAGCACTCAGTGATGTCGAGTGCTAACAAATCATCGATTATTTGTTGAGGAGGTTGTTTATTGTGTTAAAACCACTTGGAGATCGCGTAGTAATTGAACTAGTTGAAGCAGAAGAAAAAACAGCTAGCGGTATTGTATTACCAGATACTGCCAAAGAAAAACCACAAGAAGGCAAAGTTGTAGCTGTTGGAACAGGTCGAGTACTCGACAACGGTGAACGCGTAAGCCTTGAGGTTAGCGTTGGCGATCGTATCATCTTCTCAAAATATGCAGGTACAGAAGTTAAATATGAAGGAACTGAATATTTAATCTTACGTGAAAGTGATATCTTAGCGATTGTAGAATAAGATTTTCAAATAAATGTTTTTACAATAAATTACAACGATAGGAGGCATTCATAATGGCTAAAGAAATTAAATTTAGTGAAGACGCTCGTCGATTAATGGCTAATGGTGTAGACAAATTAGCAAACGCAGTTAAAGTGACATTAGGACCTAAAGGACGTAACGTTGTTCTTGAAAAGAAATTCGGTTCACCTCTAATTACAAATGATGGTGTAACGATTGCAAAAGAAATTGAATTAGAAGATCCATATGAAAATATGGGGGCAAAACTAGTAGCAGAAGTAGCAAGCAAAACAAATGATGTTGCTGGTGACGGTACAACTACAGCTACTGTTCTTGCTCAAGCAATGATTCGTGAAGGATTGAAAAACGTAACAGCTGGTGCAAATCCAATGGGCATTCGTAAAGGGATTGAACAAGCAGTTGCAACAGCAGTTGAAGAATTAAGAGCAATTTCTAAACCAATTGAAGGAAAAGAATCTATTGCTCAAGTTGCAGCAATTTCTTCTGCTGATGAAGAAGTAGGTCAATTAATTGCTGAAGCAATGGAAAAAGTCGGCAAAGACGGTGTTGTTACGATTGAAGAATCAAAAGGTTTCAAAACGGAATTAGACGTTGTAGAAGGTATGGAATTTGATCGCGGATACTTATCTGCATATATGGTAACTGACCAAGATAAAATGGAAGCAGTTCTGGAAGATCCATACATCTTAATTACGGATAAAAAGATTACAAATATCCAAGAAATTCTTCCATTATTAGAACAAGTTGTACAACAAGGTAAACCATTATTAATCATTGCAGAAGATGTTGAAGGTGAAGCTCTTGCAACATTAGTATTAAACAAACTTCGTGGAACATTCAATGTTGCAGCAGTTAAAGCACCTGGATTTGGTGACCGTCGTAAAGCAATGTTAGAAGATATCGCTATTTTAACAGGTGGTCAAGTAATTACTGAAGACTTAGGTTTAGATCTTAAAACTGCTAGCATTGAACAATTAGGACGTGCTTCAAAAGTAGTTGTAACAAAAGAAAGCACAACAATTGTTGAAGGTGCCGGCGAAACTGAAAAGATCCAAGGCCGTATCAACCAAATTAAAGTTCAATTAGAAGAAACTACTTCTGAATTTGATAAAGAAAAACTACAAGAACGTTTAGCTAAACTTGCTGGCGGTGTTGCAGTCATTAAAGTAGGTGCAGCAACTGAAACTGAATTAAAAGAACGTAAACTTCGTATTGAAGATGCTCTAAACGCTACTCGTGCTGCAGTTGAAGAAGGTATTGTAGCCGGTGGTGGTACAGCATTTATGAACGTATACAACAAAGTAGCTGCTCTTGAAGCAGAAGGTGATGTGAAGACTGGTATCAATATTGTACTTCGTGCATTAGAAGAGCCAGTACGTCAAATCGCTGAAAATGCTGGTCTTGAAGGTTCTGTTGTGGTAGAACGCTTGAAAAATGAAGAAATTGGCGTTGGCTTCAACGCAGCAACAAATAAATGGGTTAACATGGTTGAAAATGGTGTCGTAGACCCTACTAAAGTATCTCGTTCCGCATTACAAAATGCTGCAAGTGTAGCTGCAATGTTCTTAACAACTGAAGCGGTTGTTGCGGACATTCCTGAGCCTGAAAAAGGCGGAGCAGCTCCTGACATGGGCGGAATGGGCGGAATGATGTAATAACACCCATTTAAAAGGTGAAATTATTACGTCGATGCCGTATCCCTACTAGGGTTCATTAGGATAAAACCAAGTCGAGTGATGTAAAGGATAGTCGTTCATCAGTTTAAAAAACTTGATGAACGACTTTTTTTGTTTGAATATGCGAATTTATTACTTATAGTACAATAACCTGTATCTATATTTTTGATCATTTGTCTATTTTGAAGAACTTTATAAGGTTGATATAGGATGAAATAGAAAATCATGATTGACACTGAGAATCATTATCATTATACTGATATTTGAAAATAATTCACATTTATTAATTGATATTGTATTACGATTTCATTTTCGAAATCTCTCAGTATTAAAATATATTGTTATAGATATTTGATTAAAACGAATCACAAATTATGATAAAAACAAGAATTGTCTTTTCAGCAAAATGAAAACGTAAAACATTTTGTTCTTATCATGGTATTTATTGAGGAGGCTCAAATGGAGTTATTTGATGTTACGATCATTGGTGGTGGCCCCGCAGGTTTGTATAGTGCTTTTTATAGTGGTATGAGAAATATGAAAACGAAAATTATTGAAGTACAACCTATTTTAGGCGGTAAAGTAAATATATATCCCGAAAAGATTTTATGGGATGTTGGCGGACTTCCGCCTATACAAGCACAGCATTTTGTTCAAAATTTAATCAATCAAGCGAAAACCTTTTCACCAACCATTTGTTTAAATACTAAAGTTGAACAAATAACAAAACAAGGTGAAATTTTTGTCATATCAACGGATTCGGGAGAAATCCATTATTCTAAAACGATCATTGTTGCAGTTGGTGGAGGTATATTAAATCCGATTAAGCTTGAAGTTGAAGGTGCGGACAAATATGCTATGTCAAACCTCCATTATACAATTTTAGGTTTAAAGCGTTTTCAAAATAAAAGAGTTCTAGTATCAGGTGGAGGTAATGGAGCGATAGATTGGGCGGTAGAACTTTTACCTGTAGCTAAAGAAGTAACTGTCATCTATCGCGGGGAACAATTAAGTGCTCATGAATCTCAAGTTGAAAAACTAAAGCAACATGATGTTAACATCATGCTTAATGCTGAGATCCAATCCTTATTATCGAATAGGAATCAAACAAGGATTGAACAAGTTGTCATTTCGCAAAATGGTAATTCTCTACTTTTACCAGTTGACGATGTTCTTGTATGTCATGGCTATCAGCGTGAAATGTCACTATCATTTGCTGATGAAATAAAGCCAAATGTTAAGGATGATTACTATTTAGTAAGTCATGGTCAATGTAGAACTTCAGTTCCAGGAGTTTTTGCTGCTGGTGATATTATTTACTATGAAGACAAAGTTAATTTACTGGCAGGAGCTTTTCAAGATGCTGTACTTGCTGTGAATAGCGCAAAATTATATATCGATCCAAAAGCAGAAAAATATGCTATGGTTTCTTCGCATAATGAAAAATTCTTAGAGAAAAATAAAGATTTAGTACAGAAATGTGATCTACAATGTTTAACATAATTCTATACTGGATTTTCTTAAAAAAATATAGTTAAAGATGAGGTAGGTAGGAAGAAAATGAAAAATACAATGTCTATTCTAAGAATAGTAGCGTTTGCAATTTTAATAACTTTTTCGCTAGTCGGCTGCTCTAGCCAATCTTCCAACAACGAAAAAGAGGAGAAAGGGTCAGCATCCCCAATGGATTCACAATATCCAATATCAATTAAACATGCTTTTGGTGAAACTGTTATTGAAAGTAAACCGGAACGTGTTGTAACGATTTCATGGGGAAATCAGGATATTCCATTATCCCTTGGTGTCATACCAGTAGGTTTTTCTGCTGCAAATTACGGAGTTCAAGATGATAGTGGGATGTTGCCATGGACAGCAGAGAAATTGGAAGAACTAGGTGAAGAAAATCCAAATATATTTCAAGATACCGATGGTTTAGATTATGAGGCCATTTCAGATGCGAATCCAGATGTCATTCTTGCTGCTTACTCAGGGATTACCCAAGAAGAATACGAGCTATTAAGTGAAATTGCACCAGTTGTTGCTTACCAAACAAGTCCTTGGGTGACTTCATGGCGTGAACAAGTATTATATAATTCCATGGGCATGGGGATGAAAAAAGAAGGAGAAAAACTCATTGCTGACACAGAAAAATTAATTGCAGAAAAAGTTGAAGAGCATCCAGAATTTATGGGGAAAAAGGCAGCATTCGTAAGTATAAGCCCTGCTGATTTATCTAAGTTTTATGTCTACTCACCAGATGATCCGCGTGGTGAATTTCTTACTGAGTTAGGGATGGAATATCCTGAAAATATTTCTAATCAAATAGATGAAGGTAGTTTTTATTTAGAAGTTAGTGCTGAAAATGCAGATATACTGAATGATGCTGAAATATTGGTTTCTTATGGTGATGAGAATACGCTTCAGGCTCTCCAGGATGATCCAATTCTTGGAAAAATACCAGCGATTGAAAGAGGCTCTGTCGTTATAATTGGAGACAATACGCCACTTGCTGCAGCAGGAACACCAACTCCGCTTTCAATTGAATATACAATAGACGAGTATGTTACTTTACTCTCAGAAGCGGTAAGTAAGTTGGAAGAAAATGAAAAATAAACCTTTACTTACTAATAAGCGCTTCCATCTGCCGAAAAATTTTAGTAAAGTATTGATTCTTTCAATCATTTTATTTGTTATAAGTATATTGGCGTCGCTCTCGTTCGGGGCTCGAATTATTGGATGGAATGAACTTTTGGATGGTTTATTCAATAGTGATATACAAACCCATGAAGCAAATGTCGTTCGGCAAAGAATGGCAAGAACTGTTTTTAGTGTTATGTGTGGTGCTGCACTTGGTGTTTCAGGTGCTCTAATGCAATCTGTAACTCGCAATCCGATTGCTGATCCAAGCATTTTAGGAGTAAACACTGGAGCGGCCTTATTCGTTGTTTGTGGGATTACTTTCCTAAATATTAGTACCGCTAGCCAGTACATTTGGCTCGCATTATTAGGAGCGATTATTACTGCAATTTTTGTATTTGGAATCGGTTCAATAGGGAGTGGTGGAGCTACTCCCCTTAAGCTCGTATTAGCTGGTGCTGCTACGAGTTCTGCTTTATCTTCTCTTGTCATGGCTATTATGATTCCTCGTTCAAATGTAATGGATCAATTTAGATTTTGGCAGGTTGGAAGTGTAGGGGCCGGAAATTGGGAAGTGATCTCTATATTTATTCCATTTCTAATTGTAGGATTTCTAATTGCCATATTGACGGCTCCAGCACTGAATGCATTAGCATTAGGAGATGAAGCCGCTGCTGGTTTAGGCGTAAGAGTTGGGACAATTAGACTGATTGCTGCGTTTGGTGGTGTTTTGTTGTGTGGAGCAACAACAGCGCTTGCTGGTCCTATTGGTTTTATCGGGTTACTTGCTTCCCATATAATACGACTTTTAATTGGACCTGATTTGCGATTTGTAATACCAATGTCTGCTCTTTCTGGAGCAATCATATTAACGATATCAGATATATGTGGTAGGCTCCTTGGCACACCTGGTGAACTTGAAGTAGGTGTAGTAACAGCATTTATCGGTGCACCTATATTAATCTTAATAACTATGAAAGCGAAAGTGCGTGCGTTATAATGAATGAATCAGTAAATTTAATCAGGGTAGGTAGAATAAAAAGACGGCGTCGATATATTATTGTGACATCCATCCTTGCCATCATTGCATTTGTGCTTTGTTGTGCTATGCTTATGCTTGGAAACACGATTTACCCTGTTGATGACGTGTTGCGAGTCCTTTTGGGTGAGGAAGTAAAAGGCGCATCGTTTGCGATTGGTACCATTCGTCTTCCAAGAATGCTTGCAGGTGTCTTTGCAGGTTTTGCGTTTGGAGTCGGTGGTTATGTATTCCAAACTATGTTGAGAAATCCGTTAGCTAATCCAAATGTAATTGGTATAACGGCTGGTTCAAGTGCAGCTGCTGTATTTAGTATTATTGTTCTTCATGCCAGCTATGCTGTTGTCTCTATTGCTTCAGTCATTGGTGGACTTGCTACAGTGATCGTTATTTTTCTTTTATCAAGAGGAACTTCCTTTTCTATAGGCAGATTAATATTAATAGGGATCGGAATTCAAGCTATGCTGAATGCGGTCATTTCTTATTTATTACTCATTGGACAGCAACATGATATTCCAACTGCCATGCGATGGTTAAGTGGAAGTCTTAATGGCTCTAAAATGGAAACACTTTATCCTCTAATCGTTGTGGTTCTTATTTTTGCACCTATCATCATTGCCTCTGAGAAACGCTTGGAATTATTAGATCTTGGTGAGCAAACAGCCACCTCATTAGGAGTTCATACAGATAAGACTAGAATTGTACTACTTACGAGTTCTGTTATCATTCTTGCTTTAGCAACAGCTACAACTGGACCTATCGCTTTTGTTGCATTTCTATCAGGTCCAATTGCAAATCGACTTGTTGGGATTGGTTTTTCAAACATTATCCCATCAGGTCTAGTTGGTATCATTTTAGTTTTAGCATCGGATCTCGTTGGTCAATTTGCATTTGTTGCTAGATATCCAGTTGGAGTTATTACAGGTATTCTGGGTGCACCATACTTAATATATTTGTTATACCGAATGAACCGAAAGGGGAATTTATAATGAAAGTGGCACACACATTTCAAGCTGAGGGAATTACTGCTGGTTATGAGAATAGAACAATACTACATGATGTGAGTATAAATATCCCTAGTAATAAAATAAGTGTATTAATCGGAGCCAACGGTTGTGGAAAGTCTACCTTACTTAAAACGATGGGGAGATTAATTAAACCTTTTTCTGGCCAAATTACATTAGATGGAAAACCGATTGATAAAATACCCCCGAAACAATTTGCTCAAGTGTTAGGGTTTTTGCCACAATCCCCTATTGTCCCTGAGGGAATTACGGTAACAGACTTAGTAGGTCGAGGAAGATACCCGCACCAAAAGTTTTTAAAAGGATGGACTAAAAAAGATTATGAAGCTGTTGCTGAGGCAATGGAAATAATGAATATTACGGAATATGCCGATCGACATATCGATGAACTTTCGGGTGGTCAAAGGCAACGTGTATGGATTGCAATGGCACTGGCTCAACAAACAGACATTCTGTTTCTTGATGAGCCGACAACATATCTGGACATTACTTATCAAGTTGAAATCTTAGATTTGTTAACTGATTTAAATAGGAAGTATGGCACTACGATTGTCATGGTTCTGCATGATATTAACTTATCTGCACGTTATGCAGACCATATATTTGCCCTTCATAACGGACAAATTATGGCAGAAGGCGAGCCTTCAAAGGTAATTTCAAGTAACTTAATTAAAGACATCTTTGGTCTTCACTGCACTGTCATAAGGGATCCTGTTTCAGATTCTCCTTTTGTTGTACCAATCGGACGACATCATAATCATGTTAGAATGTACTCATAAATAAAATAAAAAGTGGAAAAATAGCTTTAATATTAATCTACTGTCATATACACCTTCCGTAGATGAATGAAACAATCTCATCTTACGGGAGGTTAAATTATTTAATCTACAAAGAGAAATTCATATAATCGACAAATTAACATTGTCAAAAGAGCTTTTTATGTGATACCTTGTTTTTTAGAAGCAGATTATAAACTTAATCTTGCTATACATACTAGCATATTTAGGAGGAATCATCATGGCGTTAGTTTCGATGAAAGAGATGTTAAACAAAGCATATGAAGAACGTTATGCTGTAGGCCAATTTAACATCAACAACTTAGAGTGGACACAAGCGATT
>CADBNU010000189.1 GCA_902796085.1 Heyndrickxia coagulans | reverse complement strand
TACTTGGGACGTGGAACAATCCATGAATGGTTGTTGTGCAAAAAAACTTAATCTTTTTGTGTCCAAAAACTTGACGTAGATCCATAAACTGGTTATGAGTATAGTTTTATTTATATTTGGTATAATAATAACTATGGATCAAACTTTTCTTTTAATGCTACTATACTCATACAATTTGTTGTCATAATTTAAAACAATGGCATATAATACAAAAAACGTATAACTACATGAAAATGCCGACTGGTGAATGAATCGTTTTGCATTCTAGTTGTTGTTGCGGAGGAATTATTGATCGTGGCTTCTTTAATAGCTTGCAATTTGTCGAAAGTTTCAATATAATATTTCCATAATTAGCAAATTCGAAAGACAATGAGAAGGAATAGTAATGTTGTTTGCAATGTTTAGAGAGCTGGCGGTTGGTGCAAGCCAGTCATCGCACAACGTGAACTCGCCTTCGAGTCGCAAATATGAACATGAAAGTAGTATTTGCCGAATCGACCCACGTTACGGGCCAATGAGCGAATATATACGATTGCTATGATCGTATATATTAAACTGGGTGGTACCGCGGGAGAATACTAATCCTCTCGTCCCAAAAATTTCTTTTGGGATGGGAGGATTTTTATTTTATGAAAAATATTCCGTTTCAAAAGTTTTGTTCGCAAATAAAAGGCAAATAAGGAGGAAGGAACTAGATGAGTTTTAATCATAAGCAAATTGAAAAAAAATGGCAAAGTTATTGGTTGGAAAACAAAACTTTTAAAACTGGCGAGGACATGAGTAAACCGAAGTATTTTGCGATGCCGATGTTTCCGTATCCATCCGGTGCGGGACTTCATGTAGGACATCCAAAAAGTTATACAGCGGTCGATATTGTTGCCAGAATGAAGCGAATGCAAGGATATAATGTGCTACATCCAATGGGATGGGATGCTTTTGGTCTTCCTGCTGAACAATATGCACTAGATACTGGAAATGACCCGGCTGAATTTACAGAAAAAAATATTCAAACTTTTAAAAGGCAAATTAATTCGTTAGGACTATCTTATGATTGGGATCGGGAAGTGAATACAACAGATCCAAAATATTACAAATGGACCCAATGGATCTTTACTAAGCTATTTGAAAAGGGACTAGCTTATATTGATGAAGTGCCTGTAAACTGGTGTCCGGCATTAGGGACGGTATTAGCAAACGAAGAAGTTATTGATGGTAAAAGTGAACGCGGAGGACATCCAGTTATTCGTAAACCGATGAGACAATGGGTTTTGAAAATTACAGAATATGCTGATCGTCTTCTTGAAGACTTGGATGAACTGGATTGGCCAGAAAGTTTGAAAGATATGCAGCGTAACTGGATTGGGCGATCGGAAGGTGCAGAAATTACCTTTGATGTTGATGGTCATAATGAGTCGTTTACAGTATTTACAACACGTCCGGATACATTATTTGGTGCAACATATGCTGTCCTTTCACCGGAACATCCACTTGTGGATAAAATTACAACAGCAGATCAAAAAGAAGCGGTTAACGCATACAAAACAGAAGTACAAAAAAAATCTGACCTTGAACGAACAGACTTAGCAAAAGATAAAACCGGTGTATTTACTGGTGCTTATGCAGTGAATCCTGTTAATGATGAAAAGATGCCCATTTGGATTGCTGATTATGTTTTAATGTCCTATGGTACAGGGGCAATAATGGCGGTACCTGCCCATGATGAAAGAGATTATGAATTTGCGAAAAAATTTAATTTGCCAATTCGTGAAGTCGTTGCTGGCGGAGATATTGAAAAAGAAGCTTATACTGGCGATGGACCACATGTAAATTCAGGATTTCTAGATGGGTTAAACAAAGAAGAAGCGATTAAGAAAATGATTGAATGGGTTGAAGAAAAAGGCATAGGCCAGAAAAAAGTTCAGTATAAACTACGTGACTGGTTATTCAGCCGTCAACGTTATTGGGGTGAACCTATTCCAATTATCCATTGGGAAGACGGTACAATGACGGCGGTTCCTGAGGAAGAACTTCCGTTAATGCTACCAAAAATGGATGAAATCAAACCATCAGGAACAGGTGAATCACCACTAGCGAATGCAAAAGATTGGCTGGAAGTTGTTGACCCTGTTACAGGTAAAAAAGGTCGCCGAGAAACAAATACGATGCCTCAATGGGCTGGTAGCTGTTGGTATTATTTGCGTTATATTGATCCAGAAAATGATGATTTCATTGTCGATCCTGAGAAAGTGAAGTATTGGCTGCCTGTTGATCTTTATATCGGTGGGGCAGAACATGCTGTTCTCCACTTGTTATATGCTCGTTTTTGGCATAAAGTCCTTTATGATCTCGGTGTTGTACCAACAAAAGAACCATTCCAAAAATTAGTAAACCAAGGTATGATTCTCGGTGAAAACCATGAAAAAATGAGTAAATCAAAAGGCAATGTAGTCAATCCAGATGAAATTGTGGATAGCCATGGTGCAGATACATTAAGACTTTACGAAATGTTTATGGGACCATTGGAAGCATCCGCACCTTGGTCAACAACGGGCCTCGATGGATCTCGTCGTTTCTTAGATCGAATTTGGCGTTTGTTTATTACCGATGATGGTATATTGTCTGAAAAAATTGTTGATAAAACAGGTGGAGAACTTGAAAAAATATATCACCAAACGGTGAAAAAAGTAACAGATGATTATGAAGCATTGCGTTTCAATACCGGAATTTCACAGTTGATGGTCTTTATTAATGAAGCAAATAAGGCGAAGGAAATTCCAAAAGCATATGTTGAAGGTTTTGTAAAATTACTTTCACCAGTTTGCCCACATATTGCTGAAGAACTTTGGGAAAAACTTGGTCATGAAGAGTCGATTACGTATGCGGAATGGCCAACTTATGATGAAGCCAAACTCGTAGAAAATGAAGTGGAAATTGTAATTCAAATTAACGGTAAAGTGAGAGCAAAACAAGTTGTGCCTGCTAATCTTTCTAAAGATGCATTAGTAGAAGCTGCACAAACGAATGAGCATATCCAAGAGTTACTTGAAGGGAAAACGGTTCGTAAAGTAATTGCAGTTCCTGGAAAATTAGTAAATATTGTTGCAAATTAATTAGAAAATGGCCGTCTTAAATGACGGCTGTTTTCGTTATGATATAGTTCCTGTTAAAGCAATGCTTGTATGATTGCATAAACATTAATAAAATATAGTGGGTACTTGATCATTGTATAAAAATGGAGGTCTAATTATGAAAGAAATTACACCAAAAGAATTAGAAGAAAAAATGGAGAAGGGTGAAGTACTTCATTTGATTGATGTACGTGAAGATGATGAAGTAGCAAATGGAATGATTCCAGGTGCTAAACATATACCTATGAATCAAATTCCAGAATATATGGACAAACTCGATAAAGATAAAGAATATATTTTTATTTGTCGGTCGGGTGGACGAAGCGGCCATGTTTGTCAATTTTTAGAAGCAAATGGTTATAAAGCAATAAATATGGTGGGTGGCATGTTAGAGTGGAACGGTGACATTGTTTCAGGGAAGTGAGATGTTGCAACATAAATGTTTACGTATATAAGAGCCTGTTTTTTTGAGTGTTTTTGTTGGTGTTGCAAATCTTTTATGGAAAGGACAGTAAAAGATGAAAAATTGGTTAAAAATAATGTTCTTTTGTTTCATTATCATGGTATTGACAGCATGTGGAAACGGGGAACATGAAAATAAAGCAGGAGAAAATACTTCTGAAAGGGAAAAGCAAGTTCTTAACTTAACAATTGGTGATGCATTACCTACAATGGACCCCGCGATGGCTTCTGAACAATATTCCTTTCACATTATAGCGAATGGAATGGAAGGACTTTATCGCCTCGGAGAAAATGCAATTCCAGTAGAAGGAATTGCAATGAATCATTCTGTTAGTAAAGATGGCTTAACTTGGACATTTCGTCTGCGTCAAGATGCCCAATGGGAAAACGGAGATCCAGTAACTGCTCATGATTTTGTTTATGCTTGGCGGCGTGCAATTGATCCAAAAACCGGCTCTGTTTATGGTCCTTATATGATGAATGACGTTATTAAAAATGCAACAGCGATTAGTCAAGGAGAGCTTCCTCCAGAAGAACTCGGGGTAAAAGCTGCTGATGATTATACGTTAATTGTTGAGTTGGAAAACCCAACCCCATATTTTATGGGCTTAACGACATTTGGCACATTTTTGCCGTTAAACCAAAAATTTGTTGAACAACAAGGTGAGCGGTTTGGTACAAGTTCAGAAACAACTTTATCAAATGGTCCGTTTAAAATTGAAGAATGGAATAGTACAGCAACCTCGTGGAAACTTGTAAAAAATAATACATATTGGGATGCGGACACTGTTCAGCTTGAAGAAATTACCTTTGAAGTCATTAAAGATCCTAATACTGCAGTTCAATTATATGAACAAGGTACTGTTGATCTTGTCGATATCGCATCTGATTTAGTTGATAAATATTCAAGTCGTGAAGATTTCCAAGTGAATCCGCAATATTCCATTACCTTTTTACGAATGAATCAAAATCATGAAGCATTAGCGAATAAAAATATAAGATTAGCAATTAGTCAAGCATTTAATAAAGAGGCTTTAGTGAATGAAATTTTAAATAATGGATCCATTGTTGCAAACGGCTTTGTCCCTGAAAAATTTGTAACCATGCCTGATACAGGGGAAGATTATCGTGATGTAAGCGGCGATATAATGACATACGATTTGAACAATGCTCAAAGTAACTGGCAAAAAGGTTTAACTGAACTAGGGAAAAAAGAAGTTGAGTTAGAATTATTACTGGGGGATAATGAAGTAACGACCGTAATGGGCGAATATCTTAAAAATCAATTGGAAACAAATTTAACTGGCTTATCCATTACACTTAAGCCCGTACCAGCAAAACAAAAAAATGAGTTAGAAAGGTCAATGAATTATGATATTTCTATCTCTAGTTGGATACCAGACTATAGAGACCCGTATACCTTTTTAAATATGTGGATTACGGACGGACCAAATAATAATACAGGTTATACCAATGAAAAATATGATCGTTTGCTTGAAGAAACGGCAACGACGTTGGCAAATAACCCAAATGAACGATTTGAAAATTTTTTAGAAGCAGAAAGAATCTTACTTGAAGATGGCGTCATTGCACCGATTTATCAATATGGTGTAGCCCAACTGTTATCTCCTAAAGTAAAAGATGTGTTTGCAAATGCAACGACCTATGAGTATAAATGGGGTTATATTGAATAAAAAGATGAAAATTTGTAAAAGAATATGATTTTTTGTAAATACCCTTCAAATTATCATGAAGGGTATTTTTTTTGTTTTTTAAAAAGTTATAAAATTCGAACTTATTGGAAAACATGTATAAAAAGGGGTGTAGAGGATATGGTCAGTGTAAAAGTATTTGACTATGAACATGAAAAAGATTTAGAGATTGAAATAAACCAATTTTTAAAAAACCTGGATGAAGATCAATTGATTGATATTAAGTATCATGTGGCAACTATGTATGAAGATGATGAAGAAGATCAAATATACTGCTTTTCCGCTATGGTTATTTATCGGAAATGATTTAATGCGGTTTATAAAAAAAGGATGTCTAAGTATTATCATTACTCCTAAAAATGAATCGGCAAATAAGGAGTAATTGTTTTGCTTAAGACATCTCCTTTTTTTCTAACTTTGTATGGCAAATTGGCCCGCATTCATGCCAGCTAAACGACCGGTAACAAGAGCAGATGTAATATTGAACCCTCCTGTATAACCATGAATGTCTAAGATCTCACCAGAAAAATAAAGACCGGACATTTTTTTCGATGCCATGGTTTTTGGTTCAATTTCTTTAATTGAAACGCCTCCTCCTGTAACAAAGGCTTTTTCAATTGGTAAGGATCCATTGACTGAAAACCGAAAATCCTTGATGAAATGTGCCAAGGTTCTAAATTTCTCTTTCGCAATTGAATTCATCGAACGGTTTTCTTCAATACCGGCTTTTTCCATAAGGAAAAGTAGTAAACGTTCAGGAACAAATCCTTTTAAAGCATTTTTTGCAGCTTTTTTCGGTTCCTCTTTCACTTTTTTTAACATTTGTTGAAATAACATGTCTTCATTCTGATCAGGTAAGGCATCAATCTTCATCGTTACTCGTTTAGAAATTCCCTTTTTAAGCTCTTTTACGACAAATTGACTGCAACGTAATACAGCAGGTCCCGAAATTCCAAAATGGGTAAAAATCATATCCATCCTATGAGTGATGATTGATTTTCCTTTATGATTTAGTACAGATAATGAAATGTCTCGTAATGAAAGACCTTGTAATATTCTCTCTTGAATAAACGTTTCATCAGATGTTAATGGAACTTCTGTTGGATATAGATCGGTTATCGTATGACCGGCCTTTTTAGCCCAAGGATAACCATCACCAGTAGATCCTGTATGGGGTACAGATTTTCCACCGACTGCAATAACAACGGCCTTAGCCTCAATCGTTTCACCCGTTTTTAATATTACTTTTTTGACTCGACCATCCTCATAATGTAATTCTTCTACAGGACAATTGGGTTTAATTGTAACATGTAATTCCTTTAATCGGTTGAGTAAGGCATTGACAACGGATTGTGCATTATTCGATACTGGAAACATTCTTCCATGATCTTCTTCTTTTAATGGAACACCTAAATTTTCAAAGAAACTAATAATATCTTCATTGTTAAAAATGGAAAACGCACTGTATAAAAAACGACCATTTCCTGGGATATGTTTAACAATTTCCTCAATAGGCAACCGGTTCGTAACGTTACAACGTCCACCGCCTGAAATAGCTAACTTTCTTCCTAATTTATTTCCTTTATCGACAAGTGTAACCTTGGCTCCGGTTTCTGCTGCTGCTATAGCTGCCATTAGACCACTAGGTCCACCACCGATCACAAGTACATCTGTTTTCAATTGTTTTCACCCTAACTATTCGAACTTATATTAATAAAATTTCTTAACTATTATATAAAATAAAAGAAGGGAAAGAAAGAAGATTATAAGATGACAATTTTTGTTATGCTAAAACATTAGCGATAAATTTTCTTGTAAAAAACCTGCAATGATGACATAATTATTTTTTAGTTGGAAAAATTTAATCGATTTTTGTTGAAACACATTTGAAATTGTCAATTGGACACAAAAACATGTAAACTATATTCGTGTATAATTTATTTTTTAAGAACTGTAAAACTAAATAGAGTATTGTTAGGAAGGGATTTTATGGGGTCAAAATTAATCAGGGGAACGATGATCTTAACCCTTGGTACATATATATCAAAGATATTAGGTTTATTTTATGTCATTCCGTTTAATGCGTTAGTTGGTACTCAAGGCGTAGCCCTGTATCAATATGGATACGTGCCTTATACAATTTTTATTTCAGTTGCTACAGCTGGTATTCCGATGGCCGTTTCCAAAACCATATCTAAATATAATGCTTTAGAAGAATATGCTGTTGGTAGACGGTTATTTAAAACGGGATTAGCCATTATGTTAGCAACTGGTTTATTGGCATTTTTCTTTTTATATATGCTTGCTCCTATGTTAGCAGAGTATATTATTCCTGATGATGATCTAACTTCAAATGTAAATGATGTCATTTCTGTCATTCGTGCAGTTAGTTTTGCACTTATTATTGTTCCGTTTATGAGCTTATTTCGAGGTTTTTTCCAAGGACATGGTTCCATGGGTCCGTCTGCTGTTTCGCAAGTCATAGAGCAAGTTGTGCGAATTGTCTTTTTATTACTAGGGGCTTTTATTGTTTTAAAGATTTTAAACGGATCGACGGTATTTGCTGTTCAATTGGCTACATTTGCGGCTTTTATTGGTGCAATAGGAGGATTAGTTGTCCTATTTTGGTATTGGATGAAACGAAAACCATATCTTGATGCGTTACTTGCTCAAGACCGTGGAAAAGTACAGATTTCTTTATCTCAAATGTATAAGGAAATCGTCATTTCTGCTGTTCCTTTTATAATTGTTGGTATTGCTATCCCTTTATTTCAACTAGTGGATATGCTAACGTTTAACAAAACGATGGCTTCAATTGGTCTTGCAAAAGAGGCAGAAGCCTTCTACGCAATGTTAAACTTTAATTCCCATAAAATTGTCATTATCCCTGTGTCCTTTGCAACAGCGTTTTCACTAACTCTCGTACCTTTAATTACAAGATCGTTTGTAAATGAAGATCATACAGAGTTGAGACTACAGTTAAATCAGACATTTCAAGTATTGTTGTATTTAACTTTACCAGCAACTTTCGGTATTATGATTTTAGCGGATCCAATGTATACATTTTTCTACGGCCATAATGAAATCGGGGCAAACATATTATTTAGTTATGCACCTGTTGCAATTCTATATGCCTTATTTTCGGTAACAGCCGCTATTTTACAAGGGATTAATCGACAAAAATTTACTGTATTAAGCTTATTAATTGGATTGCTACTCAAAATGATATTAAACATTCCATTAATTGAAGCTTTCCAAACGAATGGATCCATTTATGCCACATCCATTGGGTATGGAGTAGCTATACTTATTAATTTATTGATTATTCGATACTATGCTTATTATCGATATCGACTTGTATACAGACGGAGTTTACTTATTTTCATTTTTGCTGTCATTATGGGTGTCGTCGTTTATTTGAGTTATCGAATCTTTTCCCTGTTTATCCCAGTAGATAATCAAATAACTGCATTAATATTAATCGGCATTTGTGCCGTAATTGGTGCAGTAGTATATTTTTATTTAAGTATAAAATCAAGGTTAATTTATTTCCTATTTCCTGATCAAGTGAAAAAATTAAAGCAACGTTTGGGCACTAATTAAATGATTATTGAAAAATGCAAGGGGCTGATACAATTCAGCCCTCTTTTACAAATGTTATTCTACTAAAAACCTAACCGTCTTTCGATTCTTCGAACGCGATTGTCTAAACGTTCCACTTCTCGTTGTAGTCGGTTTACTTCTCTTTCTAAGCGATTAATTTGATTTTGCACTCCACTACCAGGAAAACCAGGTCCAGGGAAAAAACCTCCTCCACCAGGGAACTGTGTTTGTCTAGGATCCTGGTATTGTGTTGGATCTTGGTAAAAATAGGAATAATTCATCATATTTGCATAACCTCCTCCGCATTTTCATTAACAGTGTATGTGTATTTGTCTAAAAGTGAATGGTGAGATGCCTATAAAATTTTAAAACGCTTGATTAATTACGAGAGGACTGATTTGATGCGTATTGATAAACTGTTAGCCAATGTAGGGTTTGGTAGTCGAAAAGAAGTTAAAAAAATACTGAGAGCCGGCGCTGTAAAAGCCAATGGTAAAATTGTGACTGACGGAAAGATCCATGTTGATCCTAATCATGATGAGATTACGGTTTACGGTGAAACTGTAAAATATAAAGAATTTATCTATTTAATGATGAATAAACCAGCTGGTGTCATATCGGCCACCGAGGATGTTTATGACCAGACCGTTACGGATTTATTAGATATAGATGATGCGATATATAAGCCTTTTCCAGTTGGTCGTTTAGATAAAGATACGGTTGGTTTACTTTTATTAACGAATGATGGTCAATTGGCACATCAATTGTTATCACCAAAAAAATATGTCCCGAAAACGTATTATGCAGTTGTTCGCGGTACGGTTACTAAAACAGATCAAGAACAGTTTTCTGAGGGAGTAGAACTTGATGATGGTTATGTGACGAAACCTGCAAAATTAAAAATTTTACGAAGTGGTGAGATTCAATCGGAAATTGAGCTAACGATTACGGAAGGAAAATATCACCAAGTAAAACGAATGTTTGAAGCTGTAGGAAAAAAGGTCGTGTATTTAAAACGTTTATCGATGGGTCCAATTCAATTAGATAAAGATTTACTTGAAGGTGAGTACCGGGAATTAACCGATGAAGAAATAACATTACTTAAAGAATTGCAAGTAGCTAAAGATTAAATAAAAAAGCTGTTCATATAAAGTGATTTATGAACAGCTGAATATATTTCAACTTCTAAGATGATAATTTCACTTTTTTATTTGTCGTTGTCCATTTGCCTCGTCTTGGACTTTTTACTAAGCCATTATACGCAAGAACATTGAGATCTCTTTGTATTGTTCGAGGAGTCGTGCCAAACTCGTCAACTAGTTCCTGTGTTGACACAGTTCCATTCTCATGAATAAACATATAGACTGACTTGATCCGAGTTAGCATCCGGTCGGTTGAGTTTTTCAAAAAACCACACTCCTAATTATTTTTTTGATCTTACTGCAAACGACAACGGTAGAAAACAAATATTAATACATATTGTGGACTTTTGAATCTCTCCTCTAAAACATATTATGTAATACTGTCATTATAGCGAATTATCTTAACATTTACTAGTCATTTCTGTTAATTTTTCGTAAATTCCGCACTATATAAAAAATATTGACGATTTTTAGAACCTTACTTCGTAATGGTACGTTTAAGTGGCGGATTTAAGGGAAAGGAAAGATCAATATTTTCCTTTTTATAAAATATATGTAAATATTTATTAGATTATTCAAAGCAATTATGTAATATGATTGTAACAATGACATTTAAAAAGACTTATTACAAAGGGATACAATGACAACATTTATATGTAAACGATTAAATAACTACCGATATAAAGGATAGGAGTGTATAAGAGTGGATCCGAGATATCATTATTTTTTCGCGGTTAAGTTACCGAAGGAAGCAAAACAATTTTTAAAACGATGGGTAGAAATGAATAAAGAACAATATCCATTTAAACGATGGGTTCATTATGAAGATTATCATATCACCCTTGCTTTCTTAGGTTTTGCCGAACAAAGTATGTTGAAACAAATCATTATGCAAGTTCATGAAACGTTAACAGGTGTCGATCCTTTTAAATTAACGATTGATCAATTAGGGACTTTTGGCAAAAAAACGAATCCTCGTATTTTTTGGGCCGGTGTTCATCATTCAGACAGCTTATGTTCCATTCAAAAAAAAGTGTATAATCAATGTATAAGGACAGGATTTGAACTTGATCGTAAACCTTTTCGTCCCCATATCACTCTTGCACGTAAATGGAATGGCGAGGAACCATTTAATGACAAAACATTAACTTCAATTACAATTGAAGGAAATAGCGTTACCTTTCAAGTCGAGGAAATCGTTTTATATGAAACACATTTGAATCAAATACCGAAATATCATGAGTTTTATTGCTTTTCATTAAAATAATACTCCTGTTAACAACGGTTTATTGTCTTTATTTAGAGGAAGGTTTTTATTATGGGACAACTAATTAAACTTCAAGATTATATCTCACGTTATGAGCTAGATATTTATAAATATCCAGCACGGTTTATCCGACTTAAACGTAAGCAATGGGAACTTTATAAAGAAAAATGGGAATATGAAAAATTGCGACAGCAAGAACCGTTTGAGTCCGAGCAACGTTCCAATGTTTATATAGAGGAAGAAAAGGACAATTTCTGGCATAAGATGAAACAGAAATTTAAATGGCGGCACAGTGAAGAGGAAATCTTGGAAGCAAAAGTCGAAACAGAAACCACTTATACAGATGACGAGCACTTTAATTTAGGTGATTTTAAAATTTCAAATGGTCCATTTCCTAGAACGATTGAAGAGTTAAAACGTCAATTTCTTGAAGATTTATTCCGTGTTCAACTCATATGGGCTAGTTCAACATTTTCTAGCCAATCTTTTATTGATTATTCCTATTATCGTGAGAAAAATTTAAAATACTTTATTCAACGATTTCCAGATACATATTTATTGCTGTATCAACCTATATTTTTATTAAAAAAAGCACCCGTTGAAAGTGAAACCATTATGTTAACACCGACAGAAACTTACTGTATTACATTTTTAGAAAAGGAAGATGGGGCGGTTTATCTTGGTTCTGATCAATATTTTTGGGATGGCCGTTTCAATCAAAGACGAGAGAAATTTTTAAATCCATTAATATCATTGAATCGAACTGAGTCGATTGTAAAGGGAATTTTGAAGCAGGAAAATTTAGATGTTCCGATTAAAAAAATTATTATAAGTAGAAATGGATATATTGATTTACCCCAGGTTCCTTATGGTGTGATTATTGTTGATCAACGAAATTATAATGAATGGTTTCAACGAATGCGTTTATCAAAAACGCCTCTAAAAAGCACTCAATTTAAAGCAGCGAAATGTATATTGGAGCATTGTAAAACAACGGCCATGCCAAGGCGTGACGAAGGGTTTAAATATCAATAGAAGAATCGAGTGATTTTTGTGAAACTGTATTTTATTATTAATCCCGCTGCAAAAAATGGCTTAAGCTTACGCGTTTGGAACAAAGTGGAAAAACAACTTAAACATCAACATATCTATTATCAGGCATATTTTACAAAATGTCCTGGAGATGGAATTAAGCAAGTGAAGAAAATTTTACAAAATACAAAAGATCGGATCCTTATCATTGCAGTAGGTGGCGATGGAACGATTCATGAGATTTTAAATGGGGTTTATCCGATGAAAAATGGAATAGTCGGCTATATCCCAGCGGGGTCAGGAAATGATTTTGTAAGAGGATATCGACTTCCAAGGAATCCGAAAAAAGCGACGGAACATATCTTACATCTTTTAGGTGCATATAAAAAGATTCCGATTGCTCGGAATGTTGATTGTGGTCGTTTTCAAGTGAAGGCTTCCAATAGAGGGTGTTTTTTCAATAATTTAGGTGTTGGTTTCGATGCGACAGTAGCAAAAAAGGTGAATGAATCAAAAGTTAAACGGATTTATAATAAACTGGGTTTAGGGAAACTGATTTATCTTTTATTTTTACTTAAAGTATTATTTATTTACAAACCTACTCGTATTAAAATGAATATTGACGGACAAATAAAAGTGTTTGAGCGTGTATGGCTTGTGACGGTTTCAAATCAACCCTATTTTGGTGGCGGTTTAAAGATTGCTCCAGATGCCGTAGTTGATGATGGGTTTTTAGATGTAACAGTTGTTTACAATATAACCCGATGGAAAATTTTACTTTTATTTATTACGGTCTTATGGGGTGGTCATCGAACAATTAAAGGTGTATATTTTACTAAAGGAAAAAAGATTTTTATAGAAACCGATAAAACGATTCCAATTCATGCAGACGGTGAATATAAAGGAGATGAATCTGTTTCGGTTCAAGTAAAGGAAAAGGCAGTCTCCTTATTAAATGGCATAGAAACACGTCATTTGTAAAATAAATCGATAAATGTTAATAATATGTGGGAGAACACTTATATACATATGATAGAAAATTGATTTAATTAAAATTCTCTTGACTAAAACGTTTTTAAAGAGATACAATCATAGAGTTACTATATTATATTATTATCTGTTTTTTTGAGATTGAAAGTATTGAATTTGCTTCTTGACTAAGGAATATGATTGATGCATTAATGAGGGTGAAAACGGTGGATTATATGTTTGAAAAAGGCTGGGTTATTAAACCTGCCGGTGGTGTAACTGGAGAAGCTTTTCTTGCGTTGCATAATAATGAAAAATTGTTTATAAAACGTAATTCTTCACCTTTTCTCGCAGTGTTGTCTGCAGAGGGGATTGTACCTAAGTTAGTTTGGACGAAACGGTTGGAAAATGGTGATGTAATTACAGCCCAACAATGGATTAAAGGGCGAAAACTTGAACCTGAAGACATGAATTGTGATCGGGTTGCTAAATTATTAAATAAAATCCATCGATCAAAACCTTTATTATCCATGATGCGTCGATTAGGAAAAACCCCCGTATTTCCAGAAACCCTTTTAATGCATCTAGAGAAAAATGTCGATGATGCGTTAAAAAATAATCCAACGTTTCAAAAGGCACATCATTATTTAAAAACAAATATTTCAAGGATGAAACCGATTGATTGGGCAGTTTGCCATGGTGACATGAATCATAATAATTGGATGCTTACCGATCAAGATGAGCTGTATTTAATAGATTGGGAAAGTGCAATTATAGGTGATCCTGCCTTTGATATCGGTCCATTATTGTATTGGTATGTGCCAGAAAATGAATGGAATAACTGGTTAGAAATGTATGGTTTAAGTTTGACGGATGAAGTGAGAATTCGCTTAAAATGGTATGCCTATTACCAAACATTGCTATCGATACAATTTTTTAAAAATATTGGACGTAATGAAGATAGCATATACTGGCTTGAATATTTAGAGAAAATCAAATAAAAGAGGCTGTCCTTATGATGGAGACAGCCTCTTTTTCAGATGAAGGTCCTTGTTGTGATATGAGTTTATGAAAATTGGTCGATTTCGTTTACCCAGTTAGATAATTGCTCTTGGTGATTTTGGATGTGGGTATCTAAGTGTTGCGTATTTTTACCTTGTTGACCGTATTTATAAATGTCATTTAAAATCTCTACTGCTTCGGCAGGTAATTGACCGTTTATTAATAATGATTTCACTGTACGTTCTATTTGTTCACATTCTGAAACAGAGCCACAGCAATCTTCTTGTTGATTTCGTAATATATCTTTTAGTAAATTTAGTTGGTCTGTATATTGAATTGGCATAATCTCACTCCTATATGACACATTTTGTGATTTTATTATTTGTTTATGCTTGCTTTTTATACTGTTTTCGTAAGTAGTTAAATTGGAGACACTAGTTATTGAAGAAGAGGTGGAATTTATGCGTTTACGACATAAACCGTGGGCAAAGGATAAATTATTGAATCATCCAGAACTTGTTATTCAAGAGCCGGAAAAATATAAAGGGAAATGGCAAGAATTATTTGGTAATTCAAATCCGATTCATATTGAGATCGGGACGGGAAAAGGAAGATTTATAAACGAAATGGCAAAAGCCCACCCTGACATTAATTTTATTGGTATCGAAGCTTATACAAGTGTTATTGTTTCTGCATTGGATTATGCTCTTGAGTCGGAACCAACGAATTTGAAATTATTGAATGTCAATGCCCAAAATCTCCTTGATTATTTTACAGAAGGAGAAGTCGAACGAATTTATTTAAATTTCTCTGATCCATGGCCGAAAAACCGCCATGAAAAAAGGAGATTAACGTATAAGTCATATCTAGAAATGTATGAAAAGATACTTGTGAAAGGCGGGGAACTGCATTTTAAAACCGACAACCAAGGTCTTTTTGAATACTCGTTAATTAGCTTTTCCCAATACGGTTTAAAATTAAATTTCGTAAGTTTAGACTTGCATAATAGTGATTTTGAAGGAAATATTATGACCGAATATGAAGAAAAGTTTTCCAAAAAAGGAAATCGCATTTATCGTTGTGAAGTGCAGTTTCCGTGAAATTTTATTAATTATGTGCAGGGATCCTGTTGAAGGATATATATCCTTTAATGGGATTTTTTCTTTTACTTTGGTTTAGTACGGGTATAAATTGGAAAATAATATTAAGCGAATCTATTTATTGGAATATTTACTTCCTTTTTTTGTCATTTTTCTTTAAAAAATAGACGATTTAGTATTTAATAAAAAAGTAGTAGTTTGTTATTCTAATTGGAAGGAAGGCGTTCAATGAGGAAGAATCAAGATTATTTTGAATCCAGCAAATGGGGAGACATCTTAAATAGTTATATTTGGATTACGATTGGTGCATTAATTTTTGCCTATGGATTGGAAGCGTTACTGATCCCCAATCGATTAATTGACGGTGGCATTGTTGGTATTTCGTTACTATTGGAAGAAATAACACCAATTGGTTTTAGTATATTTCTTGTAGGGATCAATATTCCTTTTCTTATCATCGGATATAAACAATTGGGATTATCTTTTGCTATTCAAAGTTTATATGGAATTGTACTTGCATCGATATTTACAGAGTTACTACATGACGTTGAACCTCTTACAAATGATCCATTATTAGGAGCGGTCTTCGGTGGAGGTATCCTTGGGATTGGTGTCGGAATTGTTTTAAGAAATGACGGTGCTTTAGATGGTACTGAAATATTAGCAACATTAATCAGTAGTAAAACTCCATTTTCCGTTGGGAATATCGTCATGTTTATTAATTTATTTATTTTCTTATCGGCAAGTCTTGTCTTTGGAATGAACAGTGCATTTTACTCGATCATATCATATTTAGTTGCTGCAAGAATGATGGATACTGTCATTGCTGGTTTAAATGAATCTAAGTCGGTGGTGATTATTTCCGAGAAGGCAGATGAGATTGGCAATGCTTTAGTTCATCGGTTAGGTAGATCGGTTACATATTTTGAAGGTACGGGTGGTTATAGTGGTGATAAACGAAAAGCGGTTTATAGTGTGATTACTCGTATCGAAGAAGTAAAATTGAAAAAGATTATTAGACACTTTGATCCAAATGCTTTTGTTGCGTTATCCGATGTTAGTGAAGTAAATGGTGGGCAGTTTTTAAATAAAGGTAAACATTAATGGAAAGCTGTTTTTCTTAGGAAAAGCAGCTTTTTTGCTTTGAACACAATGATAATCATTTGTATGAATTGTAGAATTATATTAAAATTTTCATAACTGATTGAACAAACAAGGGAGATGGGAAGATGGAACAATTACAGATTGGAAAAATAAAACTAACATGGTTAAATGGCGGTGTAACCCATTTAGATGGTGGGGCGATGTTTGGTGTTGTGCCAAAGCCTTTATGGACAAGAAAATATGCAGTTAACGATAAAAATCAAATTGAATGCCGTACAGATCCAATTTTAATTGAAATTGATCAAAAGAAGTTTTTAATTGAATCTGGAATTGGGAATGGAAAGTTAACGGAAAAACAAAAAAGAAATTTCGGGGTAACGGAAGAATCCAAAGTAGCTCAATCTCTTCAACAATTGGGATATACAACAGCAGATATCGATGCTGTATTAATGACTCATCTTCATTTCGATCATGCTTGTGGGATAACGAAAATCGAAAGTGACGATTATGTGTCTACTTTTCCAAACGCAACAATTTATACAACGGATGTAGAGTGGAATGAAATGCGTAATCCAAATATCCGCTCGAAATCAACCTACTGGGAAAAAAATTGGCGTGGCATTGAAAAACAAGTGGAAACGTTTGAAAAGGAGCTTGAAATTTACCCAGGTATTCGAATGGTGCATACGGGTGGCCATAGTGATGGTCATGCGATTGTTATCATGGAATCAGAAGGTGAAATGGCCATCCATTTAGCTGATCTATTGCCAACCCATGCTCATCAAAATGTATTATGGGTCATGGCCTATGATGATTATCCGATGGCATCCATAGCTGAAAAACAAAAGTGGATTCCTTTTGCAGCAGAAAATAATGCTTGGCTTACTTTTTATCATGATGCGGTTTATCGTGCCATTCAATGGGATAAAGACGGAAAAATTGTAGATGTATTAAAGCGTCAGGTTAATGTAGAAATTTAAGTAGCTAACAAGTGAGTATTTCAAAGAAATACTCACTTGCTTTTTTACGTGGAGATCATGAGATGTTGTGTCTATGAGGGTGCTTATCATGGACAAAGTAGTAACATATAATTTAGAAAAGGCTTTGAGAAGGTTTATCAAGCAAACCTGGATTAAATAGAGTCTGAAACTCTGAGGAATATCTCGTGGACAAAATGAAAGTGAATACCGTTAAAATGTTCATGTGTAAGAGAAGCTCTTAGAGGACAAAGCGAAGGTAATGATTTGAATGTGATTGAAAAAGATATTCGCAAACAAATTAAAAACAGTTTAGAATGATATGCTTCTGACGTATATTAGATCCCCAGACTACTATACTTATGAATTAAAAAAGACTGTGAGTTTTTGAACTACGCCCGGTTAAGTAGACAGTGGCCATAAACAGTTTTAGTTTTTTATTTAACAAGGCAAATCCTTTTAGATTTTTTTGATATCTTACATGTCTACTATAAGGGAGTATAGCTTTTCATTTTCACAGTCTTTTTCAAGATGTTAAATTTTTTCAACTTCTAAAATGGTACCGGTTTTGGCATCAGCTAAAAATTCCATATTAATCTCATCGTTGTCGGTCAATTTTGTTATTCCGCCACGATAAACTTGATATGTAATAAGATCTCTTTCCAATGTTTCCGGTTTGGTGATAATCCATGATCCTGAAATTTTGCCTTCGGTTTTCAGAGAATCTTTCACTTTTTTGATGACTTCTTCTGATGACAATAATTGATTATTATGAAAAAAAGTTTGTACAAGCCAACCAGTAGCAAGCCCGCAAGCAGCACCAATAAGAAAATGTTTCCATTTCATGTTTATCGCCCCCTGTCAGAAAAATTATATCGTTTTTTTCATAAAAATACTATGATTACCTTTATTCGAAAAAAATTCCATATTAGCAAACAATTATAAAGTTATGTACAATAGTTCTGTAAGGTTTTTCATGATGAAGTACAGTGATCGTCAGCTATGAAAAAAACAAGGGAAGTATAATTTTTATTATGGTACGGAAGAAAGAGGGATAATATGAATCAAGAAACATTGGAACTATTTAAAACGTTAACAGAACTTCCTGGAACTTCTGGAAATGAACATGATGTACGGAAGTTTATGAAAGAACAATTAACGAAATACGCTGACCATATTGTTCAAGACGGATTAGGCAGTATTTTTGGAGTTCGCAAAGGTCAAGAAGATGATCCGACAATTTTAGTTTGTGGACATATGGACGAAGTTGGCTTTCTTGTATCTTCGATCACAGATAATGGTATGATCCGTTTTCAAACATTAGGTGGTTGGTCTCCACAAGTTTTACAAGCGCAACGAGTAAAAATATACACAGATCAAGGTCCAGTAGATGGTGTTATCGGATCCATCCCGCCACATTTATTAAGAGGCAAGTCAAATAAAGATAAAGTTACACCGATAAAGGACTTATTGATCGATATTGGTGCCGATGATAAAGAAGATGCAAAAAAAATCGGGATCAAACCTGGTCAACCTATTGTACCAGTAAGTGAATTTACGGTGTTGGCAAACCCGAAAAAAATTATGGCCAAAGCATGGGATAACCGGTATGGATGCGGTCTTGCCATCGAATTATTAAAAGAATTACATGGCGAAACACTTCCAAACACATTATATTCTGGTGCAACGGTCCAAGAAGAGGTTGGTTTACGTGGTGCCCGTACATCGGCGTATATGATTAAACCGGATTTAGCTTTTATCCTAGATGCAAGTGCGGCCAATGATATGACTGGTAATAAAAATGAGTTTGGTCATATTGGTAAAGGCGCATTACTTCGAATTTACGACCCGACAATGGTTACACATCGTGGTATGCGCGAATTTGTTCTTGATATGGCTGAATCTAATAATATACCTTATCAATATTTTGTATCCCAAGGAGGAACAGACGCAGGGCAAATTCATTTAGCGAATGAAGGGATTCCAAGTGCTGTGATCGGCATTTGTGCTCGTTATATCCATTCCCATAATTCAATGATCCATGTTGATGATTATGCTGCTGCGAAAGAATTATTAATAAAGTTAGTAAAAGCTTGTGATAAAACGACGGTTGAAACCATTAAACAAAATGTGTAATGAAATTGTTTAACTATCGTTAAACTAAACATAAGAAGGAGATAAAAGCAATCGGGCTAACCTGGTTGCTTTTTCTAAAATACAATCGAAGTGAGGAAAACTATGAAAATTGCGATCGGTACAAAAAATCGAGCGAAAATTCAAGCAGTAAAGAATGTTTTTGGTGCGGATGCAGACATTATAGGGATAGATGTACCATCAGGTGTCAGTGAACAACCGTTTTCAGACGAAGAGACAATTACAGGAGCAATAAATCGAGCGAAAGAAGCCATTGTAAAAACAAGCCGTCCTATCGGAATTGGTTTAGAAGGTGGTGTGACAGAAACCCCCTTTGGACTCATGCTTTGCAATTGGGGGGCAATTGTAGTCGAAGGAGAACAGAAACCGTTCATTGCAGGGGGCGCTAGAATATTGTTACCTGAGGTGATCAGTGAAAGGTTACGAAAGGGCGAGGAATTAGGTCCTGTAATGGCTGAATTTTGTAAAAAGGAAAACGTGCGTTCCCATGAAGGTGCGATTGGAATTTTCACAAATGGTAGAATAAATCGCGACGATATGTTTACCCATGTAGTCAAAATCTTAAAAGGTCAACTTGAATATGAAATAATGCAAAAGAAATCGTCCTATTAGCGGTCTAGTCAAACTCGACACTAATAGTCATTTTTAGTTTAAGCAAATGGAAGTTATTGTTATAATGGAAAGTTGATCAAAGCTTTGTTAAACTCTTAATAGATTATTTTCTAAAAAACATTCTTATACATAATGGAGGATTATATAAATGCTGAACTTAAAATCGATTGAGGAATTTCAACAGTTAAAAAATAAAGGTGCCCATGTGTTTTTATTTACGGCAGATTGGTGTGGAGACTGTCGCTTTTTAGATCCTTTTTTACCTGAGATTGAAGAAAAATATAAAAATAAATATACTTTTGTTTCTGTTAATCGTGATCAGTTTATTGATCTTTGCCAAGAACTAGACATATTTGGAATTCCAAGTTTTGTAGCTTATCAAGACGGTAAAGAATTAGGTCGCTTTGTTAGCAAAGATCGAAAAACAAAAGAAGAAGTTGAAAACTTTCTAGATAACTTAAATGCTGCTAAATAAAATTTTTTTGTTCAAATACAAGTCGTTATGACAAACGGTTGTTAATGGGTCGAAAGGAGGGACAATCGATGAAAATGACTGTCCAAAAAATGCGGAAACTATTGGAAGAACGGTTACAAGACCCAACTCGAAAATTTATCTTTGATCGCGATAAGAGTGATTTGCGTATTGAAAATATTCAAAATAAAAAGGGTGTTAATATATCTATACCGACGGTCATTTCGAAATGGAATGAGAAAAAAGAGGCGGCCATAGATGAAATTGTTTTCTTTGTTAATGAAGGCTTAAAAGCGATGAATACAGAAGTTGCTCTTTCTGGGAATGAAAAGAATATATATCCTGTGATGCGCTCAACATCCCACAAGACTGTAAAAAAAGATGGAGTAAAATTGATTTATGATGATCATACTGCTGAAACGAGAATCTTTTATGCGATAGATTTAGGAAAGACATATCGTATAATTGATGAAGAAATGTTAGAAAAAGAAGGTTGGGATGCAAATCGAATTCGAGAAGTTGCGAAATTCAATTTACGTTCTTTACCTACACCGCTAAAAAAAGATACGGTGGCAGAAAATGATTTTTATTTTCTCAATACGAACGATGGTTATGATGCAAGTCGAATATTAAATGATGCATTGTTAAAGGAAATGGAAGATAAAGTAGAAGGAAAACTAGTGATCTCAATTCCCCATCAAGACGTATTAATTTTTGCTGACATTAAAAATGATACGGGATATGATGTGTTGGCACAAATGACTATGAGTTTTTATACAAATGGACGAATTCCGATTACATCGTTATCATTTGATTATGAAGATGGAAAATTAATGCCTATTTTTATCATGGCAAATAATAGACCAAAAAGGAAGGATTAATGAAAGATGAATGTATTTTACAATAAAGAAGGAATTGGTGATACGCTTATCATTAGTTTAAAACCAATTGATTATGACAAAATGAAATATGAAAAAAGAGGCGAACTTGTTCGGATATATAATGAAGAGTCAAATGAGACTTATGGATACAACTTATTCCATGCTACTAAATATTTTGATGTAAAGGCTAGTAACCGAGCAGTGATCGATTTAGATCCGGTTTTTTTAAGAAAAGTGAATGATCTTTTAGGTGGTCATGGTTTTGATGAAAAACTTGAAGCTGATTTTGCACCTAAATTTGTTGTTGGTTATGTTGAAGAGATAGAAAAACATCCGAAGGCTGATAAATTAAGTATTTGTCAAGTTGATGTAGGATTTGAAAAATTACAAATTGTTTGTGGTGCGCCTAATGTTGATGCTGGTCAAAAGGTGGTTGTGGCAAGAATTGGTGCCGTTATGCCTAGTGGTCTAGTTATTCAACCATCTGAATTACGCGGTATCGCAAGTAATGGGATGATTTGCTCAGCCCGAGAACTCGGCTTGCCAAATGCACCAGAGAAAAAAGGAATTCTTGTTCTGGATGATTCTTATCAAGTCGGTGCAAAATTTGAATTTTAAATTTGATTAATGGGACGGGACTGCACATAACCTTTGTGCAGTTTTCTCTGCTTACAATTCATCGCGTCTTTACAATCTATAGAAACATCGTTTTTACGTTCAAAATAGACAGATCTTGACATTTTTCAACATAAGTGTATACTATTAATTAGTTAATTTCTTGGTTTTATTTATAAAGATAAATGTAAACGTTTCTCGACCTTGAGTAGATAAAATATGTTATTCAGAATCATTATTCTCTAATTAGGGTGTTACTTTCAGAAGGCACTACCTAAGCAGAGTCTACGCAACAAACTGACAGTGTAGGCATGCTTAGGTTTTTTAATTTTCCATAAAATGGAAAAACAAATAAAATTGCCCCAAGTAAAAGTTATATGGAATATCATTTTTAACTGATACTTGTGTCGAACTCAGATTTTTTTCTAATCAGAAAAAAGACAGAGAACTAAATATTCATACATACGTTTAGCAATACTAAAAAGGAGTTCGATCAGAATGAGATATCAAGAACCTCAAGGTTTAAACGGACGACCAAACTACAATTCAATACTGTAACTCAATTTGACTCTGAAAGTTCATGGGTGTCATGCCATTGCATCTAGAAAAGGAAAGAGATGACGGCTGTTATGGCGCTGATGAACACTACTTTTGATACATTAAAGAAATCATTAATAGATGAAGGAGTGGCTCAATAAATGGGTAAAGTATTACAAGGGATAGCAGCTTCAAGTGGAATTGCAATTGCAAAAGCATATCGTTTAGTTGAACCAGATCTTTCTTATGAAAAGAAAGAGATATCAGATGTTGAGCAAGAAATTCGCCGATTACAAGAAGCACTTTCTGTAACGAAAAGTGAATTAGAAGCTATTCGTGATAAAACAAAGGTTGAATTAGGTGAAGATAAAGCAGCGATCTTTGAGGCACATTTATTAATTGTCAATGATCCAGAAATGATTTCCCCAATTGAAGATAAAATTAAATCTGAAAAAGTCAACGCTGAACATGCATTAAAAGAAGTAACGGATATGTTCATTATGATGTTTGAACAAATGGATAATGAATATATGAAAGAAAGAGCGGCTGATATTCGTGATGTTAGAAAACGAATTTTGTCTCATTTACTCGGTGTTAAAATTGTCAACCCTAGTATGATTTCAGAAGACGCAATTTTGGTGGCAGAGGATTTAACACCATCTGATACGGCTCAATTGAATCGTCAATATGTAAAAGCATTTACAACCAATATCGGTGGACGTACATCTCACTCCGCGATTATGGCTCGTTCAATGGAGATCCCTGCGGTAGTAGGGACTAAAACAGCTACTGAAGATATTCAAGATGGAGATTTAATTATTGTGGATGGCTTAAAAGGCGAAGTTCACGTCAATCCTTCTGAAGAAGTTATTCAATCTTATAGAGATGAACAAATCCGTTATGAAGAACAAAAAGCCGAATGGGCAAAATTATTGCATGAAAATACCAAATCAGCAGACGGACATCAGGTACATCTAGTTGCTAACATCGGAACACCTAATGATTTAGAAGGTGTTATCAATAATGGAGGAGAAGGTGTGGGCCTATTCCGTACGGAGTTCCTTTACATGGGTAGAAATGAGCTGCCAACAGAAGAAGAGCAATTTGAAGCTTATAAGGCGGTTCTGGAAGGATTAAATGGAAAACCGGTCGTTGTCCGTACTTTGGACATCGGTGGTGACAAAGAACTATCCTATCTAGATCTTCCAAAAGAAATGAATCCATTCCTTGGATTCCGAGCTATTCGTCTGTGTCTGGAAGAACAAGATATTTTTAGAACTCAATTACGTGCATTACTTCGTGCAAGCGTCTATGGAAATTTAAAAATTATGTTCCCAATGATTGCTAACTTGGATGAATTCCGCGCTGCAAAAGGAATTCTTGAAGAAGAAAAGCAGAAGCTAATAAACGAAGGAATTCAAGTATCTGATGATATTGAAGTAGGAATCATGGTTGAGATTCCATCTACTGCCGTAATGGCAGATCAATTTGCCAAAGAAGTCGATTTCTTTAGCGTAGGGACAAACGATCTGATCCAGTATACAATGGCTGCAGACCGTATGAATGAACGAGTTTCTTATTTATACCAACCATATAGTCCAGCGATTTTAAGATTAGTCAAGATGGTGATTGATGCGGCCCATAAAGAAGGGAAATGGGCAGGTATGTGTGGAGAAATGGCAGGAGACGAACTTGCAATTCCACTATTACTTGGTTTAGGTCTAGATGAATTTTCTATGAGTGCTACTTCTATTCTAAAAGCAAGATCTCAAATCCTACACCTATCTAAAAAAGAAATGGAAGATTTAGCACAACGAGCACTACAAATGAGTACAACGGATGAAGTAATTGAAGCTGTAAAAGAAGTCATTGAAAAATAATTTACCTTACAATTAAGTATGTGTTTTTATGGGGTGAGTACGTGAAAAGAATTGGTGTTTTAACTAGTGGTGGAGATGCTCCAGGAATGAATGCTGCTATTCGAGCGGTTGTTCGAAAAGGGATTTACCATGGTTTAGAAGTGTATGGAATTACCGGTGGTTATGCAGGTTTAATTCACGGAAATATTGAGAAACTAGAGTTAGGCTCTGTTGGTGACATTATTCATCAAGGCGGTACGATGTTACTTTCTGCAAGATGTGAGGAGTTTAAGACAAAAGAAGGACAACTAAAAGGAATTGAACAATTGAAAAAATGGGGAATTGAAGGATTAGTCGTCATCGGAGGAGATGGTTCATTCCAGGGAGCTAACGCTCTAACTCGTCATGGTTTTCCGTGTGTTGGTGTACCTGGGACGATCGATAATGATATTCCTGGTACCCAATTTACGATCGGGTTCGATACGGCTCTCAATACAGTGATTGATGCCATCGATAGGATTCGTGATACTGCTCAATCACATGAACGGACGTTTATTATCGAAGTCATGGGACGTAATGCAGGTGATATTGCACTTTGGTCCGGGCTTGCAGGTGGTGCTGAAACGATCCTTGTTCCTGAAGATGATTATGATATCCATGAAATCACTGACCGATTGAAGAAAAGCCATGAGCGTGGCAAGAAGCATAGTATCATCGTTGTTGCAGAAGGAGTAACAAGTGGAGTTGAAATTGGCAAGCAAATCGAAGAGCTAACCGGTTTTGACACTCGAGTTTCGATTTTAGGACATATGCAACGCGGTGGATCCCCTACCGTATTTGATCGTGTATTAGCTAGTCGTCTTGGTGCCCGTGCAGTAGAACTGTTAATGGAAGGAAAAGGCGGAAGAGCTGTTGGCATTGTTGACAATAAAATTGTTGATCATGAGATCACTGAGATTTTAAATGCTACGCATACATTGGACAAAAATCTTTTAACATTATCAAAAGAGTTATCGATTTAGAACTCAATTGTTAGGATTTAGGTCCTTTAAGATTAAATAAAAAATACTTTTAGGAGGAATTATGATGGCATTAGTTTCAATGAAAGAGATGTTAAACAAAGCATATGAAGAACGTTATGCTGTAGGCCAATTTAACATCAACAACTTAGAGTGGACACAAGCGATT
>CADBNU010000188.1 GCA_902796085.1 Heyndrickxia coagulans | reverse complement strand
TATACATGTTAATATTCTGAATTGAATTTGTTCGGAATATTCTTTTTTAAAAAACAGTTTTATTTGCTACAATGAATTTGTTCATTTTTTATATAAGGAGGCAAAGAAAAGGATGTTATATAATATTACGCCTTTAGATCGAGTTGCCTTTGAAATAGGTGGTTACCCTATTTATTGGTACGGGATTATTATTGCGTTTGGGATTGTAGTAGCCTACATATTAGGAACAAGAGAAGGTAAAAGAAGAGGGCTACCTGATGATACATTTGCTGATTTATTAATCTTTGCTATCCCAATTTCAATTATATGTGCAAGAATTTATTACGTTATGTTTGAATGGGATTATTATTCGCAAAATCCGATTAAAATTATTGCAATTAATGAAGGTGGAATTGCCATTCATGGTGCTTTAATTGGAGCGGTGTTAACAGCAATTATATTTTGTCGAGTGAAAAAAATTTCCTTTTGGAAAGTTGCGGATATTGCTGCGCCAAGTATTATAATTGCACAGGCAATTGGTCGTTGGGGAAACTTTATGAACCAAGAAGCCCATGGTGGTGCAGTCACACGTGAATTTTTAGAAGGCCTACATTTACCAGATTTTATTATTAATCAAATGTACATTCATGGTCAGTATTATCATCCGACTTTCTTGTATGAGTCACTTTGGAATGTTGCTGGTTTCATCTTTTTAATTTTACTTAGAAGAACAGCAGTAAGACAAGGTGAAGTTTTCTTATCGTATGCAATTTGGTATTCGCTAGGACGTTTCTGGATTGAAGGATTGCGCACAGACAGCTTATATCTATGGAGTACTGATATTCGCATTGCTCAATTAGTTTCGATTCTTACAATTATTGTAGCGATTGTTTTAATGATTTATCGCAGGAAAAAAGTGAAGGACTTGCCGCTATATAATGAGGCGTAGCTGAAAAGCTTGAAAATACGTCCTCGTTGACAAATGTACCGAAAGGTCTCATATACTAGTTCGCGGACAAAACGAGATGAAAAAGACCAGGAAATGTCTCCGGGAATGACTTTCGCAGATAAAAGAAGTTGAAAAAGAACAAGAAATGTCGAAACAGGCATTCATTAACCTATAACAAGAAAGGACCAAAAAAATGCAAAGAAAAATAGACACGGTACTATTCGATTTAGATGGCACTTTACTTAATACATATGAACTTATTCAACAATCGTTTTTAGCAACATTTACGTATTTTGGTTATGATCATATTACTAAAGAAGATTGTATCCCCTTTATTGGGCCGACATTAGAAGAATCCTTTTCATCAGTTGCACCTAAGCACAAAGTTGACGAAATGATAGCCTATTATCGAAAATTCAATGTAGAAAAACATGATGAACTTGTTACAGAATTTGATGGTGTATACGAAACGGTTAAAACTTTACATAAAGAAGGTTACAAACTTGGTGTTGTTTCAACTAAAGTGAGACATACCGTTTTGAAAGGCTTAGATAAAATCGATTTGCTGCAATACTTTCCAGTAATTATCACGTTAGACGAGGTAGAGCATGCTAAACCACATCCTGAACCACTTCATAAAGCGATGAAAATTTTACAATCGAAGCCAGAACAAACGATAATGATTGGGGATTCCAATCACGATATTGAAGGTGCTAAACATGCAGGTACATTTTCTGCAGGTGTTGCCTGGTCTATTAAAGGAAGAGAGTTTATTGAAAAATTAGAGCCAGACTATATTTTAGATAATATGAAAGATTTATTGCCTATTCTCGGAGTGAAGGAATATGCGGAAAACTGATCGTTATCCAGTAAAAGGACCAAACTCCTTATGGCAAATCTATAAAACCGTTTCATTTTGGAAGATTGTAAAAAATGTCATCGTTATCGAAATCGCCCGTTTTACACCCTTTTATAAGTGGAAAAATTGGATGTACCGAAAACTATTAAATATGAAAGTAGGCGACAAGACTGCTTTCGCTTATAAAGTCGTACCAGACATTATGTTTCCAGAAAAAATTTCAGTTGGCCGTAATTCCATCATTGGCTATAATACAACCATCCTTGCTCATGAATATTTAATCCATGAGTATCGACTAGGTGAAGTAAAAATTGGTGACAATGTGATGATCGGAGCGAACTCGACGATACTTCCTGGCGTTGATATTGGTGATGGTGCAGTTGTTTCAGCGGGGACGCTTGTTCATAAAGATGTTCCAGCTGGTGCAATGGTTGGGGGAAATCCAATGAGAATCATATATACGAAAGAAGAGATGGACAAACGGAAGAAAAAAACGCCATCAACGGTTTCAACATGTAATTAAGAGGACCCCATAATAGCAATATTTCCCAAAAATTCGATACCATATGATTAGGGTTATCCAATCAAGTCTGAATAGTAGAATTGGACTCCTACAGAAGATGTCTTAAGAAACACACATAGAAATCTACTA
>CADBNU010000187.1 GCA_902796085.1 Heyndrickxia coagulans | reverse complement strand
CTCATCAATAATAGTTACTGAATCTCTTAATTTTATCACCATAAAAGTTCCTCCTATTATGGAATCTGCTTACTTCACACAAAAAATGTTTAATCTAATATAATTTAATGGGGGTGATAGATTGAAAAGTCCTATGAAAGCAGCCTTTGTTGTATTTAGCTTAATTTGTATAGGCATTCCTGTCATATTCTTATTTATATCTATTTTTACAAATAATTGGCAATTCTTTTATATAGGGATCCTTGCTGCATTTTTCAGTAGTATGCCAACAGGATTAAATTTTATTCTTGATTTTCATGAAAAAAGATACAAAAATAAGAAAAAATAATAACTAAAAATAGTTCGTGACAAATTTATCATAATGAATATCATGAATTGCTGTAAATATCTGGTACAATAATATCGATTATAGTCAATATTAGCAGTAAAGGATGCGTTAAATGGAAATGACCATAACATTTTTGATTTTAATCATCACGATTCTATTATTTATTAGCGGTAAAATACGAGCGGATTTCGTTGCATTATTATCCTTATTAGCATTAGTTCTATTTGGTATCATAAGTACAGAAGAAGCTTTAGCCGGGTTTGCTAATTCAACCGTAATTATGTTGGCTGGTTTATTTGTTGTCGGCGGTGGTATTCTTCGTACAGGGTTAGCACAAAAAGGAAGTCAATTTATATTACGCTTTTCAGGGAATAATGAAACAAAATTATTTATATTGTTAATGATCGTTGTAGCAATTGTGGGATCATTCATTAGCAATACCGGCACTGTTGCAATTATGTTACCGATTGTCATTGGAATTGCTATGAGTATGAAAATGAGTACGTCGAAGTTTTTAATCCCACTAGCATTTGCAGCTAATTTATCTGGATTTATGACACTTATTTCAACTCCTACCAATCTTATAGTTAACCAAACATTAGAGGCGAATGGTTATGAAGGACTTAGATTTTTTAGCATAACGCCAATCGGTATAATCGCATTTATCATTGGTATTACGTACTTATTGCTCGTACGTAATTCGCTAATGCCTAAGGATTATCAAAAGCAATTATCAAATAAAAAAAGATTAACGCCGAACACATTAATTCAACAATATCAATTATCCGAAAACATACATCGGATTTTTGTACCAGAACAATCATCGATTGTTAATAAAAAACTGAAAGAATTGAAATTAACAACTGACTATCACCTCGTTGTTTTGAAAATTGAAAGAAAAATGAATGAAGGTTTACATTTATTGCCAAGTTCGCTTCATCAAGAGATGGCCGGACCAAACAGTAAGATTGAAGCGAATGATATTTTATATTTGCAAGGAACACCGAAACAAATTGCGAAATTCGCGGTAGATTTTGACTTAGAAATTCAAAAACATGATGAAAACGAAAAATTAGTATCAAATAAAATTGGAGTCGTTGAAGTATTATTACAACCAAATTCTACATTAATAAATGAGACAGTATCTGAATCCAGCTTTCGCAAAAAATATAATTTAAATATCGTTGGTATAAATCGGAAAGGAAAATTTATCTCAGAAAATATTTCTGACGTACGACTCCGATTTGGCGATGCACTGTTAGTACAAGGTTCGTGGGAAGATATAGAATTTTTATCAAATGACACAAGTGATGTCGTTGTTGTCGGGAAACCTGCAGAAATTGCCTCTCAAGCAACAGCGAGCGGAAAGGCTCCGGTAGCAGCTGGCATTTTACTTTTAATGGTAACCTTAATGATTTTTAATGTTTTTCCTACGGTCGTCTCTGTTATTATCGCGGCAATTTTAATGGTCTTAACAGGGTGTTTACGGAATATGGACGATGCTTACGGCCAAATTAATTGGCAATCTGTTATTTTAATTGGCGCCATGTTACCTTGGTCAACGGCGTTGGAAAATACAGGGGGAATGACTTTAATTTCTAATGGAATCATCGCTCTTTTAGGAGGCATTGGGCCAATCGGAGTGTTAGGTGGACTATATATTGCCGCTACGATTTTCGGTCAAATTATGAGTAATACAGCAACTACTGTATTATTTGCACCTATTGCAATGAAAGCAGCTATTGAAATGGGCGTTAGTCCCTATCCAATGTTAATAGGAGTAGGAGTCGCAGCATGTATGGCTTTTTCTACACCATTTTCTTCACCAACAAATGCTTTAGTTATGACCGCAGGAAATTATAAATTTATGGACTTTTTCAAGGTCGGTTTACCATTGACTTTAATCATGTCTGTAGTTATGGTGATTATCATTCCTATTCTTTTTCCGTTTTAAAAATAAAAAGAAGAAAGGAATTTATAGGTTGGAGTGGATACACGATGGACATAATGGCCAATATTGAAAAATAACGATCATTTCGATCATTATTCATCCAATTTCTGTGGACATCTGTACGGAAGGATATTTTGAAGTTCTAATCGTAGCAGGGCTATTACATAATACAGTTGAAGTTACAAATTTAAAGAAGATCTGAATTTATTTCTTGCGATTTTATAAAGTCAGTAAATATTATTGATCGACCAGATTTTTTATGCTATATTAAAATTAATTAATAAAAGGAGGGTTTTCCTAGTGCATTCAATCAGACTACGCTTCTAATCTTTGAACAATGAACTTAATACGTTCAAAGGCTCTGTTTGTGCATGCAGAGTAGATGGGAGTAGTCTGTCCTTTTTAGGAAGCCCTTATATCGGTTTTCTGTGAAGGAGGCATTTTCGCCTGCTTCTTTTTGTGATAAGAATAAAATTATACAAATCGCTTTCATTCTTGCTTTTTAACAAATTGCATAGAATGAAAAATTTATTATGTTCTTTTCACAATATGTCTGTAACTCATGTTATACGGGAATCATATACTTCCATTTACAAACGATCGCACAGGCAGAAGCCTGTGTATTTTTTTGCTCTTTAAAAGGAGGACACAAGAAAATCCCATATATTTTAGCTATTGAAAGGAGAATGGTTTGTAATGATGGAAGTAAGGAAAAAAGCGGTTGTGGTTGGAGTTCATATCAACAACAGTAACGATGACGAGTTTACCGAATCGATGCAGGAACTACATGAGCTTGCTTACGCTTGCAATTATGATGTGGTAAGTGAACTAACACAAAAATTGGATAAAGTTAATAAAGCCCATTATATTGGTAGGGGAAAACTGGAGGAATTGAAAACATTAATTGATGAAGTTCAAGCTGAAATAGTCATTTTTAATGACGAGCTGTCACCTTCACAAATTCAAGTATTGGAAGATGAGGCGGAAGCAAAAGTAATTGACCGTACAATGTTAATTCTTGATATTTTTGCCAGTCGTGCAAAAACAAAAGAAGCTAAACTTCAAGTGGAAATAGCTCAATTAAAATATATGCTTCCCCGGCTAGTTGGTCAAGGAGTTTCAATGGGAAGACAAGGTGGTGGTGCGGGTTTAAAAAACCGTGGTGCCGGTGAAACAAAACTTGAACTAGATCGTAGAAAAATTGAAACGAAAATAGCAGAACTATCAAAAGAGTTGAATCAACTTGTAAAACAAAGGGAAACGCAACGGAAAAAGCGGAAGAAAAATCAATTCCCAGTTGTTTCATTAGTCGGATATACGAACGCCGGTAAATCTACGATTATGAATGCAATGATTGACAAGTATAATCCGTATTCAAAAAAGAAAGTATTTGAAAGAGATATGTTATTTGCAACATTAGATACAACAGTCAGACAAATATCTCTTCCAGATAATAAACAATTTTTACTGGCAGACACTGTTGGTTTTGTAAGTAAGTTGCCACATCATTTAGTTAAAGCTTTTCGCTCGACATTAGAAGAAGTAAGGGAAGCGGATTTATTAATTCATGTCGTCGATATTGCAAACCCTAATTATGAAAAGATTATTGAAGTAACTAACGAGACATTAACTGAAATTGGTGTAACTGACATCCCAGTAATTTTTGCTTATAATAAAGCGGATTTAGCTCGTATTTCATATCCAAAAATTGAAGATAATCGTATCTATCTATCTGCAAAACAAAACAAAGGAATTGACGAGCTAGCAAAATTAATCTGTCAATCTATTTTCACAGATTACATCCAATGTGAAATGCTTATTCCATATCATTTAGGTCATATCGTATCTTACTTCAATGAAGTAGCGCATATTAAAGATACAACTTATGAGGAAAACGGTACAAAAATAATAATGGAATGTAAACAAAAGGACTTAGAAAAATATAAAGAATTTGTGATAAAGATCGGAGAAAACGAAATATAAATAGAGGAAGTGAATTAATGAATACAACCGATGGAAAATTAATGTCCAAATGGAAACGTAACGCAGTTATTTTCCTTGGAAGTCAAACACTTTCCCTTTTTGGCTCATCACTCGTACAATATGCCATACTCTGGTATATTACATTACAATCTCAATCAGGGATTATGATGACGATCTATATTATATGTGGTTTTATCCCAACATTCATTTTGTCGCCATTTGGTGGAGTGTGGGCAGATCGATATAATCGAAAGTTTTTAATCATTGTAGCCGACGGTATAATTGCTGCGGTAACGTTATTCCTTGCTATTCTTTTTCTCTCTGGATACGAAGCGATGTGGCCATTATTTTTAGTTTCAGCTATACGAGCATTAGGAGCCGGTATTCAAGGACCCGCAATCGGAGCCATATTACCGCAATTTATTCCTAAAGATAAATTAACTAAAGTTAATGGTGCAAATGGGAGTATTCAAGCAGTCGTTACCTTAATTTCACCAATGGTAAGTGGTGCCTTATATTCGATAACAACGATTGAGATGATATTTTTTATTGATGTCATCACTGCTATATTGGCAATTAGTGTGTTAATATTATTTCTACGAATACCAGCACATGAAAAAGCAAAAGAAATCCAAAAAATTAGTTATTTTGCCGACATGAAACTCGGCCTAACTTACATTAAAAATCACGCTTTTTTAAAACAACTATTTGCCTTTTTAGCTATATTCTTTATTTTGCTAGCACCCGTTTCTTTTTTAACCCCATTGCAAGTTGCCAGAAGCTTTGGTGAAGATGTGTGGCGATTAACCGCAATTGAAATGGCTTTTGCTATTGGCATGATACTTGGTGGTATTGTGATTGCTTCATGGGGTGGTTTTAAAAACAAAATTCACACTATTGGATTTTCATTATTTGTGTTTGGCTTCTGTACGTTTGCACTCGGTATCGTTCCATTCTTTTGGATCTACTTACTATTAATGGGAATTGCCGGTATATCTATGCCGATATTAAATACTCCAGCAATGACCCTTTTACAAGAAAAAGTAGACGGCGATTATTTAGGTCGAGTATTTGGTGTAATGAATATGATTTCAACATCAATGATGCCTTTAGGAATGTTAATATTCGGACCAATTTCAGATTATATTAAAATTGAATGGCTGCTAATTGGTACAGGACTTGTCATGTTCTTCGGAACAATTCCTTTTATTAGAAATAAAATGTTAGTCGAAGCTGGGAAGCCAGTATCAGAATCTTAATTGAGGTGGAGAAGTTGTCAAAACGAGAACAAAGTGCAACATTAGTGGAGAGTTATGTGAATATTTTTCAATGTCCAATATGTGGCAGTTCTATGTATGTTGCGGAATTAAAAAGTATTAAATGTTCAAAAAATCATAGTTTTGATTTAGCAAGACAAGGATATTTAAATTTACTTATAACTCCGACAAAAACGAAGTATGATAAACAATTATTTGAATCACGCAAATATTTAATGGGGGAACACTCATTTTTCGAACCCGTAATTTCAAAAATTTATGAGTTTATTGAAACCTATACAAATCAAAACAAACTAACGATTTTAGACACAGGTAGTGGTGACGGCTCTCATTTAGCAAAGATTCGAAAATTATTAGTTGATGCTGGTAAAGATGTAAATGGAGTTGGTATTGATATAGCAAAGGAAGGAATATTAGTTGCAGCCAAATATTATCCAAAACTTGTTTGGTGTGTAGCTGATTTGGCAAATACTCCTTTTCGAGACAAATCATTTCATGTTATTTTAAATATTTTATCACCATCGAATTATCAAGAGTTTAACCGTATACTTCATGATGATGGCATCCTTATTAAAGTTGTCCCAAGGAGTGATTATTTAAAAGAAGTAAGGACATTCTTTTATAACGATTCAGAAAAACAATTGTATTCAAATGATGATATCATTCGTCATTTTAAAGAAAGAACGCAACTGTTACATCAGGAAACTGTAAAATATATGGTAACACTAAATAAAGATGCAATAAAAGCACTTGTAATGATGACCCCATTAACATGGGGTATAGATGAAAACAAAATTGACCAGTTTTTAAGAAAAGGTTCAGCGAAGATTACCGTTGACGTTGATATTTTAATAGGTAGTAAAGTATAATTTACATTCCCCCAATACGTAAGATCTTTTCCTCGTATTGGGGGTTTTTTGGTTGTATTTTTTTAAAAAATATAATATTCTGTAAATATATTCATAATTTTTTAATTATATGATTAGTAAAGTATAGGTATGACAAGATTGAAGGAAGAATTGAATAGTGGGAAAGTTTAAAACTAAAGAAATCAAAATGATTATATAAAGTTATTTTTTATATTTAATGTTAATAAGAAAGGGGAAGAGGACAATAATCAATTAGTTTACATAATATTATTATTCGGTGTAATTTTATTTGCTTAATTCAGGGATTAAGAAAGACCAGATACTAAAAATGCACGAAAATAGGTTTTTAGAAAGAAGGTTCGAGAGTGGGAGCCATTATTTTATTTTTCCTTTGCATCATTAAAAAGTGAGAGAGGACAAAAGTTATTAAAAAGATATGATGTTTCAGAGAAACTAAATCGGTTAATCGTAATTGAAACAATGTATCAATTTATAGCAAATAACCGTTATAAATGGTTTGAAAAAAAGAAGACATGCATCGTTCCAAAACCTGAAGTGCGCAAACGATTTTTGTAATCTTGTAGATATATAAATTTTGTTCTAAGCTTAGATTACGATTATTTGAATGAAAAGGAAGATGGCTATGAAATTTCGTAAAATCTCATATTATATAGAAAAAATTTTAATTGCAATCGTCACCTGTTTTGGAGCCAGTCTTCTTTTTAATTTGATTATTATACCTTTAGGGAATGCAGAAAACCATTTAATCATTCACTTTCTTGATGGATTACTCGGAATTTTTCTTTACTTATTACCTTTGTTTATTATTTGGTTTTTTCCAATTAGTTTTTTTATTGATGGTTTAAACTTAAAGTACAAATTAAGTCGGTTAAATATTATCAAATTTCAACTATATAGCGGTATCATATTAGCATTAGCTTTCAACTTTATTTTTGACAATCATTTTAACCTATTGCTATTAATTATTTATTTTTTCATTAGTTTTTTATCTTCGGTCATATTCTACTTTTTGAATTCAATCGGTAATCGAATGCTCAATTGAAAGTGGAGCTGTAAAAAACGAAAGAATAATTTAACCTTAAGCCTTGCAAATGACTAGATGTTCATATGGCTTAAGGTCATATCTTTAAATCCGCTTCGCTCAATAACGACAAAATAAATATTAGTTTATCACGGGAAGATTGTTATTCTATCTTTTCCGTTTAGAGTTTAGGGAGGAAGTGCTCCGTTTTTTCACTTTATCCAATTCAACCATCACAGCTACAGTTCGATCATCAATTTCACTTACTTGGAGAATTTTTCCTTTACGACCTTTAATTTTAATCGCTTCACCAACAGATGGTGCATTGGCTAAAAACTGACTTAGTACAATTTCTTTCCCAATATAAAAATGAAAAACCTTCATCGTGACTCCTCCAGCAAAATAATTCATTTCATGAACAACATATGATATGCGAGAGGCAAAATAATTGACACAATAAATAATGCTATTTTTACTTAAACAAAAGGGGAAAGGGATTAAGAAGCTTTAGATATTTTAATTTATTTTTTAGTTAACATAACATAAATTATAGGAAGTGGAATAAAGAAAGAATAAAATTTTCTCATTAATGAAGTATACTTGATATTTTGAGATGAAAGAAATTTACACAGATATGAATTATAATCTATTTTAATAAAACAATTTTTATTAAAATTAAAACGATCTCAAAGAATCATAAATTTTAATTTTGATTCTGGATTTCTTTTTATATATCTTATCTCTCTTTTTCTAAATTTCTATCCGTATGGACAAAATTTTTATTCTATTTAAGTTTAAGTTCGCTTAACTGCTTCATAATGTATGTAACATATAACTAATTGTTTTATTTTGCTTAGTTTACATAATGTTATTATTTGAATATTCCTCTCTAACAACTCAAATCGATTCCAATAGATTACGAACATACATTCGTTTGACGCCAGGTAATAACAGTCTTCTACAAACGTTATAGAATGCTTTTTTAGTCGGTTTGAACAGTTCTTTATAGCAACATGAATACTGATCACACCATTCTTTTTTAACTACTTCTTGCAATCCTAAAATGCCACCATAAACTTTTTTCGCCATCTGAAAGATCCTTTTTGGTGCGACCCTTTATATGTGATCAAAAGCAATTACTGATATCAAATTAAAAATATCAACCTTCAGTAGAAATCTGAAGGTTATAATATATCGTTACGTTCATATGCATGTTATACAAATAAACTAGATGATCTTTTATACTTTAATAACAATTTTCTAGGTGTACTGAAGTATTTCGGCTGTTTATATTGCTCTAAATCGGAATCAACCTTTACATAAATCGGTGCATCTAACAACCACGGAAAATCTTTATAAAATTTTATATCGCCTAAAACGATAATGGTTAAATACTTTTCGATCTTGTCGTTCCGTTCTTCTACAGTCATTCCATCAAGATGATCGTCTAGATTCATCGTAACAGTTATTAAATAAAAACCAGATTGATATGTCCAAAATGCTAAAATTTTACGATCTTCTTCCGAATACTTATGATTATCAAAACGATCTCCGATTGAAAGGTGTAAATCATTTGAATGTTTTGTATGGATGAGGGTATATCGTCTTCCATCCACAGGGCGTGAGGCTGTTGCTGGAGGTAATATCGTAATACTAATGTTGGATGACTCCAAATTTTTCATCCCATTACCCCTTTCCGTATCAATATAGATGATTAGTATTATATTATATGTAAAATTACTCAGTTTTGACACGGAACAGAAACTTCGGGCAAAAAAAATAAGGTTAAACCAGTTGTTCAACCTAAGGATTCGGAAAATCTTTTATTTATAATAGTGATTGATTTCAACTATTTAATTTCTTGTACTAAACAAGAAGTAACTTTTCTGCTTCAGTTTCACTAATGTTCTGACTCATACTAATTTCTTTTATTAAAAATCCATGTACTTTTGTTAATAGTGATTTTTCGTTTGCGTTTAGAGGTTTTTCTTTATTTTTTTCCATTAAATATTTATAAATTAAGCAATTGTCTTTTATGTCTCCACCTTTAATTTTTTCCATGATCAATTGATATTTGTCCTTCCACGGAACATCGATATCAATATCTTTATACGGTAATTCTGATAAAATTTGTTGTAAAGTATTTTTATCGGTAATCGGTCTTAAGCCTAATTTTGCAGCTTTATCAACAGGTATCATGACATTCATATTACTAGCTGGTATTTGAATCAAGTAGTAGGTTTGTACTTTTCCAAGCACTTCTTTTTCTTCGATTGCCTCAACAATTCCAACACCGTTCATAGGATAAAAAACTTTTTCACCAACTTTAAACAATCGTATCCCTCCTAGCGTTAATAATTATATTATAACACATTATTAGAATTTGAACAAAATATATTAATATACTATTTTTTACTAAATTTGTCAACCGAAAAATATTTTACAAAAGTTCAAACTAACAATAATCCAATTGTCGTTGTTTACCGAATAACCGAATAATTGATAAAAAAAGCTGACAAAAGTCAGAACTTAGAATTGTTCATTCTACTTTTGCCAGCTTTATCATCAGAATTTTATAAATGGTTATTCTGTATCACGATGATCAATGCCTTTTTCCATTTCTAGTTTAACCGGTTCTTCTATCAATTTGTGAATTTTTATCACACTTCCCGCTTCTTCTTCATCAATAAAGAATGATCCATTGGAGTAACGATCATTTTTTCTTAAACTTCTTACCTCAATTTGTTCCCTCATCTCTTTTTGAGATATTATTTCAATTGTTTCATCCTCTTTTGCAATAACAAAACCGATCGTCCGGTGAGGGTTTGCTTTCAGTTCGCGTAACATAAGTAAGCCGCGTTTTGCTCGCGATAAAATATCGAATTCTTCTATAGCCATACGTTTCACTGAACCACGTTGTGTCGCTAACACAATTGACTCATTTATTGGGTCTATAATTATTTTTCCAGCAGTCACATAATCGTCATCTTTAAGATTAATTCCTTTAACACCTGCTGCACGAACGCCGATTGGATTTACTTCCTCACTGAGAAAACGTAGCCCATAACCTAGATAAGTACTCAAAAATATTTCTTCATGACCGTCAATGAGATGAACATCGAGAAGCACATCATCCGGTTTTAAATTCATTGCGATTAACGGTTTCGTATAGCGTTGTGCTTGATATAAACGTAATTCAGATTTCTTTACCATCCCATGTTTCGTTACAAAGAATAAATACTTCGGTTTTTCAAAATCCTTTACTGGTATAATCGAAATAATCTGTTCTTCACTTTCAATCGAACGTAATGTGGAGATATGTTGTCCCATATCTTTCCAACGTTTATCTGGCAATTCATGAACAGGTATATATAGATAATTTCCTTTATTTGTAAATAACAGCACTACATCCATCGTATTCATTTCATAAGATGCAAGTAAATAGTCAGTTTCTTTCATACTATAGTCATCAATACTTGAAGCACTATAAGAACGTAAACTAGTTCTTTTTACATAGCCATCTTTCGTAACCGTTACAATCACATCTTCACTTGCAACAAGCGTTTCAATACTAATTTTTAGTTCTGATACCTTTTCCTCAATTTTTGACCGTCTTTCGTCTGCATATTTTTTCTTAATTTCTCTCAATTCTTTTATAATTACTTTTTCCAATTTCGCTTCACTAGCCAAAACCTCATTTAGTTCAGCTACTAATTTATTTAATTCATCTAATTCCTTTTGTAATTGAGTAATGTCTGTATTGGTAAGACGATAAAGTTGCAAGGAAACGATTGCTTCCGCCTGTGCTTCTGTAAATTCATATTTCTCAATTAAATTGTTTTTGGCGTCCCGTTTATCTTTAGAAGCGCGAATCGTAGCAATCACATCATCAAGAATGGAAATGGCTTGAATTAACCCTTCAACAATATGTAATCTTTCTTTTGCTTTCCGTAATTCATATTGTGAACGTTTCGTTACTACATCCTTTTGATGAGCAATATAAGCATCTAGTAGATTTAGAAGATTCATTAATTTTGGACGACGATTGTAAATCGCAACCATATTAAAATTATATGTTACTTGAAGATCCGTATTTTTATATAAATAGTTTAAAATTCCTATACTATCAGCATTCTTTTTTAACTCAACAACAACCCGTAACCCTGTCCGATCTGTTTCATCACGAACTTCAGAAATTCCTTCGACCTTTTTGTCTATTCGGATTTCATCAATTTTCTTTACCATTTGTGCCTTGTTAACATCATAAGGAATTTCGGAAATAACAATTTGTTCCCTTCCCCCACGCATTTTTTCGATTTCTGCTTTACCACGGATAATGATTTTACCGCGACCGGTTTCATAAGCCTTCTTAATCCCATCAATTCCTTGGATAATTGCACCAGTTGGAAAGTCAGGACCTTTAATAATTTTCATTAAATCATCAACCGTGGAGTTGGGATGTTGCATACGGTAAATCGCTCCATCAATCACTTCTCCTAAATTATGAGGAGGAATATCCGTTGCGTATCCAGCGGAAATGCCTGTTGAACCATTTAATAACAAATTAGGTAAACGTGCTGGTAAAACCACAGGTTCTTCTTCGGTATCATCAAAGTTTGGAACCCAATCAACGGTCTCTTTTTCAATGTCACGCAATAGTTCCGTACTAATATTAGAAAGTCTTGCCTCTGTATAACGCATAGCTGCAGGAGAATCACCGTCTATGCTACCGTTATTTCCATGCATTTCGATTAAAACATTGCGCATTTTCCAATCTTGACTGAGTCGAACCATCGCTTCGTATACTGATGAATCACCATGTGGGTGATAGTTACCGATTACATTACCAACAGTTTTAGCTGATTTACGGAAAGGCTTTTCAGACGTATTACCAGCAATATGCATCGCATATAAGATACGACGTTGTACAGGCTTTAGCCCATCTCTTGCATCAGGTAGTGCACGATCTTGGATAATATATTTACTATAGCGACCGAATCGATCACCAAATACATCTTCCAGAGGCATTTCAATTAAATGTTCTTCTTTTTTTGCAGACATTATTCGTTCACCTCATTTGCATTAAACTGCTCAATTTGGAAGTTTTGATTGTCTAATATACTTCCTTCTTCCTCCATACCAAAATCCACATTCGATTCAATCCATTTTCGACGCGGTTCTACTTTATCACCCATTAATGTCGTGATTCGCCGATCTGCACGAGTAAAATCATCAATTCGAACGCGAATTAATGTTCTTGTTTCCGGGTTCATTGTTGTCTCCCACAATTGTTCAGCATTCATTTCACCTAACCCTTTATATCTTTGAATGACATAGCCTTTGCCAAATTGTTTAAGGACTTGCTGTAATTCTTCATCGGTCCAAGCATATTTAATTTGTTCTTTTTTTCCACTACCTTTACTTATTTTATATAAAGGAGGCATAGCAATATAGACTTTACCTGCTTCAATTAACGGTCTCATATATCGATAGAAAAACGTTAATAGCAAAATTTGAATATGCGCACCGTCCGTATCCGCGTCGGTCATAATAATAATTTTATCGTAATTCGATTCTTCAATATTAAAATCTGCCCCGACTCCCGCTCCAATTGTATAAATAATCGTATTTATTTCTTCATTTTTCATAATATCTGCAAGTTTTGCTTTTTCTGTATTGATTACTTTACCTCTTAAAGGTAATACAGCTTGAAAACGTCGGTCTCTTCCTTGTTTTGCCGAACCGCCAGCAGAATCCCCTTCAACTAAGAAGAGTTCATTTTTATTTGGATTTTTCGATTGGGCAGGAGTAAGTTTACCTGATAAAAGTGTTTCTGATCTTTTTCGTTTTTTTCCAAACCTGGCTTCTTCTCTCGCTTTTCTTGCTGCTTCACGTGCTTGCTGTGCTTTTATAGCTTTTTTTACAAGCATCGTACTAATTTCTGTATTCTCTTGCAGATAAAACGATAACTGTTCCATGACAAAAGATTCAACAGCAGTTCTGGCTTCACTTGTGCCCAGTTTCCCTTTCGTTTGTCCTTCAAATTGAAGAATCTCTTCTGGAATTCGAACCGAAATAATAGCGGAAAGCCCTTCTCTAACATCAGCTCCATCTAAATTTTTATCCTTTTCTTTTAACAAGTTCATTTGTCGAGCATATTCATTAAATGCTTTCGTTATAGCAGATTTTGCACCTGATTCATGGGTTCCGCCATCATTTGTCCGAACGTTATTGACAAAAGATAACATATTTTCCGAATAACCATCATGAAACTGAAAAGCAAAATCAATCTCGATATTATTTTGTTTGCCTTCAAAACTAACAACTGGATGAAGCGCCTCTTTATCTTCATTTAAAAATTTTATAAATGCTTCTAGTCCTGTGTCATATTGGAAGACCGCCGATTTATCTTCGCGTTCATCCATTATATCGATTCTTAATCCTTTTAATAAAAATGCAGATTCTTGTAATCTTTCACTTAGCAATTCATAATTAAAAACCGTAGTTGAAAAAATTGATGCATCAGGTTTAAAATGGATCGTCGTTCCTGTTTCCTTCGTTTTTCCTAGTTTTTCTAATGTTGTAACCGGTTTACCGCCATTTTCAAACCGTTGTCTATATATATAACCATCTCTTTTAATGGTAACCTCTAAAAATTCGGACAAAGCATTTACAACAGATGCGCCTACACCATGTAGACCCCCGCTCGTTTTATAACCACCTTGTCCAAATTTCCCGCCAGCATGTAATACTGTAAAAATCACTTCAGGTGTAGGTTTGCCAGATTTATGCATTCCGACCGGCATTCCTCGACCATGATCGATGACAGTAATACTATTATCTTTATGTATTTTGACGATAATGTGATCACCAAATCCAGAAAGAACTTCATCGACAGCATTATCGACAATTTCATAAACTAAATGATGCAGTCCTCTTGCATCCGTACTACCAATATACATTCCTGGCCGTTTTCGAACTGCCTCAAGGCCTTCCAGGACCTGGATAGAATCATCATTATATTCTGTTGGTTGAAAATTTGCCACAACCATTCCCCTTTCAACTATCAAAGTAATGCTAATTATAAAGGAAACAAACATCCTTGTCGACTTGAATAAATAATAGAACGTTCGTTTGTATCCATTTCATTATAAACTGTTATTTCAGCTTTTGTCCACATTGCATTGACATTCAGCATACTTTTATAGTCCTTTACCGTAAATTTGAGAAATATAAAAAGCAATCAGCAAAATGCCAATTGCTTCATCTTCTCGTTTAAGATTTATCCTTTGTTAATGCGTGAATTACTTTTATACATGCATCCATTATAACGGTATAACCTTTATTTTTTAAAAATTGATATGCTTCCTCATTTACAACTCCCTGTTGTGCCCAGAACACATCTGCATCGACTTCATCAAATTCTTTTGCGATTTCAGGTAAATATTCACTTCTGCGAAACACATTCACAATATCAATGTGGCCATCTATATCCTTTAAAGATTTAACTGCTTTAACACCTAAAGCTTCATCGATAACAGGATTAACTGGAATAATTTCATAGCCGGCATCTTGCATCGCTTTGGAAACTTGATACGACGTTCTTTCCGGATTATTGCTTAAACCGACTACGGCAATGCGTTTTGCATTTTTCAATATTTCCCCCATCTCTTCTAATGTAGGATTCTGAACCATAGAATTTCCCTCCATTCAAATATAACCTTTTGTAATTAGCTTCATCATACTATATATTTATAGGCTTTTCAAAAACTTTACAAGACTTCATGATTTTACTATGCATTTCATATGCACTTGTCTACACAATAAATCCATCTTATACATAAAGTAAATTATCAAGAAGAAAGGAAGGGTGAATGAATTGAATAACAAAAGAACAAAATTACCAGATTCACAAAAAGATTTAGTAAATCTGGTAGTAAAAAAGGCTTTAGAGAAACATAAGGCAAAAGTGAATAATAATTTAACGTCAGAAGATAAAAAACAAATTCGAAAAATCTTCAATAAATTACAAAATGAAGTAAATCAGTTTTTAAAAGCGTCTGGACAACCCGAATTACCTGCTGTAGAAGAAATAGATAAGGACGAAAACAAGGCAAAAAGAACAAAAAGGGGCAGAAGACTTCGGTAAGTTGTCCCTTGCAATCCAATCAAAAAAGCATATTTTATAGTAAATGCAAAAAGGAGGAATGAGAAAATGAATCAAGAGGTTTATAGAGCAAAAATAGATAATACGAATAATAATAATAGATGGAATGCCCTAGATCCTAATAGTGTTCATCCTATGAGTCTTTGCTTTAAAGATAATGAAGATGTTGATCAACAAAATGTTCAAAAAGTTAAAGAGTTCCAATTTTCCGAGGAATGGATTTTTATTAAAGATTCTTGTGATGTTGATGTCGAAACAACTGATACAAAGTTAGCACTTTCACTTGTAGCTTCATTAAACGCATTTATCACGGCTGTTATTGAAATCTCAATTCTATCTAGTGAAGATGCAGAAGAAGTTAAACAAAGTATTTTCCAATCAACAGGTATTAAACAAGTTAACATTCAAAAAACAATCATCGAAAATTCACGAGATGTAAAAGTACACACTACGGATACAAACATTGCATTAAACCTGCAAATTTTATTACAGATCGCTCTTGCTCTCCTCATTAATTTAGATATATTATAATTTTGTTCCGATGAGGCTGACATAACTTGTCAGCCTATTTCTACGAATAATAATATAAAATGTATTCATTTCTTAATTGAACAGATTAAAATCATTATCATTATCTTTTTTCTTCTATAATTTTAGTGTATCATTATGTATAATCTAGTTGTTGATATTGTAAGATATTGTAATATAAAGCGAGGTAAAAGAAATGATCACTGCAATTATCATTATGTTATCGTATTTAATTGGATCCATACCATCGGGACTATTAATTGGTAAATCTTTTTATAAAACGGATATACGAGAACATGGTAGCGGGAATTTAGGAGCAACAAATACGTTCCGTGTTTTAGGAGTCAAAGCTGGTATCGTTGTTATGATTATGGACATTTTAAAAGGCACTTTAGCTACAGCTCTTCCATCTTTATTTGGCTACTTTGGTTTAGGAATGGAATGGAACATACATATACTTTTGATCGGTCTTTTTGCAGTAGTTGGTCATATGTTTCCAATCTTTGCTGGTTTTCGTGGTGGTAAAGCGGTTGCAACCTCCGGTGGTGTAATGCTTTATTACGACCCGATCTTTTTCCTAATTTTAATAGCTGCATTTTTAATTTCCCTATACTTATCAAAATATGTATCACTTTCATCTATAGTAGCCGCAGTTGTCGCCATTATCTATTCGATTTTTACAATGGATCCTATCTTTATTATTGTTGTCTTATTGTTGGCAGGATTTATTATTTATCGACACCGAGCTAACATAAAGCGAATTAGGGATAAAACGGAGCCAAAAGTTAAATGGTTATAACTGTCTTATAATGAAAAACATAATTAAAATAAAATGAAAAAAGCGGAAAGTATTTGCTTTCCGCTTTTTCCTATTTTTCGCCAGTTCCTGATACTTCAAGGGCATCACTATTTTGCCAATAATATTCAGCAAATACCTCTGCTAAAACATCTG
>CADBNU010000186.1 GCA_902796085.1 Heyndrickxia coagulans | reverse complement strand
TGTAGTTTTGTGTTACGTCCTGACTGGCGGATTAAATACAAATAAAAATTCACTTGACTGCAAATATCAATACCGCAGATACCACCATAATAACCATGAATACTACACTCAATATCTATTCTATATAAACAAATGCATATTCACATATCCGCAAATGCATGGAATAATCCATACAATAGTGAACCTTTCACCATTGGTCGATGAAGTCAATACCTATTGAATACCTTGACGAACTTTTCATTTAAGGATTCTATGCTACAAACTGAAGATGTACCATCTTTGTATATTATTACTACATTATCATCCGTGAAAAACATTCCACGAATTTACTTGTTCGGCTTATCATCGTTGTGAAAGACGTATGTAATTCCTTCATATATAATAACTGTTTTGTCTTTAATATCCATATTAATAGATGATACGTTTTCTATTTGTGCTTTCAGAGCAAAAAACAATATTATATAGTTTACATTTCTTTCGATACTCCGTGAAGTCAATATTTGCAAGTGTGTTTGCTCTGATGGTTTCTCTCTTGGCTTCTTGCTCTGCACTTGGTTTGCTTGGTTCCATTGACGTCTTGGTCCCCTTCGGGTTGATGCCGCGGCTTTTGCAATAGTCGTATAGTGTATCTTTGCGCCCTTTGAGTCCATTTGCTTTTGCAAATTCTTCATTCTTTTTTAATGTTTTCGTTGGGTCGTACCATTCATCTATGCTTTCATAAGTCAACTTTGTGCGTATGAGATTTTGCATTTGCTTGATGCTGATTCCATGTTCTTCACAATACACACGGTCTATTTTGAATTTCGGCTTCTTCTTCAACGTCATTGTGTACTTTGCTTTTTTTGCATCTTTGCAAATGTTAATCAAACACTTATTGCTTAATACTCCGTCTTTGTTATCAAAATAAAATGTGCGGTCATATACTGCGTTGTATACTAATTCTTCAAGCGTTATTTGTGGCTTTGCTTGACATCTTATCTTTGCATTTCTAAAGAGTTGTCGACGGCGCCTTTGTCCGTCTTTTGTTTTGACGAGTTCTGTACCTTTCCATATGTCTATTTTAAACCAATGGTATTTTCTTTGTATTTCTACATAGTCGTTTGGCGTCATTGAATAGCCGTTTTCATAATGCAAAATAGTTTTGTCGATTAGCTCATAATCATATTTGTATTTGTTTAGAAAGTCGACAGGTTTCATTGTGTTTAAGTCTTTGTAAAAAGCGTCGTTTAGTGTGTTTTGTGTGATTGACTTCTTACTCGGTTCCGTTGGCTTGCTTGGCTTTGGTTTTGAACTTGGATTGCATGGGTCTTTGGACTTAAAAATCGCTATGTTGTAAATAAATTCTTCGTTGATGATTATTTCACAATTTGGAAGTGCATTGCCACTGAACTGCTGAACTGGACTTGCACCACAATTATCTTTCTTTTTAGTTTTATCAAAGTAATAGAGCGGAAAATAAGACTCTAATTCGTTGTATATATTACGATAAAGTTCTTTGCTTTTTATGCAATCATTGAACAAATAAATGAGTCTGAACCGCGAATACGCTTTGTACTCTTTAGGTTTCTTAATGCCATTGTTAGGTGTCGTGTATGCAATCGTTGGTTTATTAAAAAGTGAAGATACAAATGATTGCAAAGTAACATCTTCACGAATGTTATCAATGTCAAAAACTACAAATTGTGTTCCAATCCAATTCGCTTCATTCTTATCTTTTACATGAAATTTCTCTTTATTGAAAATGGATGTGAAACAAAAGCCGTGCCTTATAATTTTGATGAATTTATCCAAGTCAATAGCTACACGACGGTACTGAATATTATTAAAAGGTATAGTGTTCTTGTCGCTGTAACACTTTTCGGATGCTGAAATAGTAAAAATAAAGTCTTGTTTTGCTTTAAGTGGCTCCGTGTATTGCATTGGTGCTATTTCTTGCACTTCTGACTCCTTGACTTGGCTCTGCTTTGTTAATAAATCAGCGTCGCACTGTTGAGACATTTCTTCAATCTTTCTGAAAGCATCGGCATAGTTTTCAAGAAAGTTGGCATTCGAGTTTAAATTCTCATAAGTAAAATCTTGCTGTGTTTCTTGGCTTTCATCTATTTGCAAAATGGATTCAAACACATCTGCAAATAATTCATCTTGCTCTTGCTCAGTTTGCAAAATTTGAGAAATTTGCGCGTCTAAAAAAGAGAAATCATTCATCTTTATTGAAATAAATTTTGAGTGTGATAAATTTTGTTGAGTAAAGATGGGTGCGGAAAGAGTCAAAATTTATCAAAAACACTCTCAATGTTGCAACATTGCCGCACCCTTTAAGATAAGAAAGAATTAGTTTACTGTGTCATATCTTTGTACCTTGCCAGTTCTGCTTTCAATTCTTTTATTTCTTGAATCATTCGCAACCTGTTTGCATCTCGATTTTTAATGCGTCGCTCGCTTCTTTCTTCCGGTGTCATTTTTGCATAGTAGTCTTTGCGCTTTTCCGACATCTTTTTGCGAACATCCTCGTTGAAAATTTGTTTTCTTATTTCGTCCGGTAACTTCACCATGTCTTTTTTTATTTTATTTATCTGAAAATTATTTCTTTCAATTTATTTATCTACAAATTATATAGCAAAAATCAAAATAGTTTAAAACTCTTGCCTGGTTTCTTGATAGGATTCAACCAACCAATGTTTATCAAACACATGGTTTCTTGCTCTGCAATCATTCAACTGACAATGTTTCATTAATCATCAAGAATCAAGAAAAGAAAGAAGCAAAGAAAAGAAGGTTTCACAGTCTTTCAACAAGGAAAAATGAAGCAAAAAGAAAGAACCAAAGAAGAATATGTTTAGATCATGATCATAACATCGTTGTTCTACCGATGAAAAAGATAGACATAATTATTCTGTTCCGAGTAAAATGTATACAAGAGAGAGAAAGAGAGAACAATTCTTACTCGGAATAGAAAAAACAAGACTCTATTTTTTAAATATTTTGTCTGTTAAAGCTATGAAAAATTCTGCTCCGAGTAAGAATGTTATATGAGTATGCATAAAAAACAGACTGCATGTTCCTATTTGCAGTCTGCGAATATCAAAATTGAATCTATAATAAAGAAAAGCGACCAATCAAAAATATGAACCTTATGAAGTACAGAACTCCTTCTTTACGCGTTGAACTGTACTTACCGACTTGCCAGTCAGTTTTGCTATTTCCTTTAGCGTGTAGTGCCCTTTCAATAGAAAACGAATAACTTGTTCATATTCCTTTTGTTTAACCGCTTGAGGCTTACGATACCCTATCTTGCGGCCTAATTTCCCGCCATTCCGTATGTAAAGGGCACGCCCTGAATTCAGCCTATACTGGATGTTGTCACGCTCCATCTGAGCACAAGTTGCAAGCA
>CADBNU010000185.1 GCA_902796085.1 Heyndrickxia coagulans | reverse complement strand
CCAGAAAAGATATATGATTCTATAACAGTGGATTTAGTTAATGGAAATGTCGATATTGAGGAACTACAAGTGACAGATTTAAAAGCAAAAACCGTAAATGGGAAAATTAACATAGAATATGTAGAAACTTCAAATGTACAAGTGCTGTCTGAAAATGGTGCTATTTACCTTAAACATACAACAGGTCAAATTTTAGGGAATGTAACGAATGGAAAAATTACAATTGAAGCAGAACATCTAGAACAAAATATGAACTTAGAAAGTATAAACGGTGCGATTGATGTTCGTACTATGACAGATCCAACAAATGTTGACATTGATGTAGAAAATGAAAATGGGATAGTACGACTGTTTGGAGAAAAGGATTATCATTTCACAGTTGGAAATGGAGAACATCATATTCATTTAAAATCTGTAAATGGTAATATATCAGTAAGAAAATAACTAATAACGATGAACCATGGTTGTAAGATCCTTTGAACTAAATAAAGACGTCTCAAGGTCCTTATTTCCACGAAAACTAAGTATTTTAATGTATACCTAAAATCAACTTTATATCGCTCAATTTGGAGTGGTGAAATAAGAGGAAAAGATGTTTATGAAATTAAAGATAAAACAAAGATTAGCACAAATCTACAATTGGAATGTATATATTCAGAGAATGAAAGGTTGATAATCAAGAAAGATTTTGGTGATCATAGGATTTTTGTAGTAAATGGAAATGAGTCTCTTGTAGCTGACATAAAATTAACAAGAGTCATTCCTCCTCTAGAAGTGAAAGCTAAGATATATTCACATGAGGAACGTTTTTGATAATTGTCGCTTTATATTACTTATTTAAAAAAATTTAAAGCAATTTAACATAGCTAGTGATACTTTGAGCGGTGGCCGTTTGAACAAACTTTATCTTCATGAGTCATCAGGATTTATTAGAAAAACGAGGTCAGATTCTTTCGTACCTATGTACAATATGAATCTGACCTTGGTAATTAAGCTAGTTGTAATTCAAGTTTTTTTGCTGCTTCAGTTACTCGTTGTAGTCCTTCAGCAATAATTTCTTCAGCACGGTCTGGATTTGCATTATGTCCTTCAATTATAACTTCAGCAATAATTTCCATACCGAACATTCCACCAAAAACATTACGCATATAATTCACAGACATATCCATTGGTGCTGTTTCAGGAGTAGAATAAATGCCGCCACGTGCATTTAATAAAATAACTTTTTTATCAGCCATTAATTGCACCAGTTTACCATTTTCATCATATTTAAATGTATATCCAGCTTCCCAAATATAATCAATAAATGTTTGTAGTTTAGCAGGAATTGTTAAATTCCATAATGGGAATGCAAATACAATAATATCTGCTTTAGAGAAGGCAGCTTTTGCTTTTTGTTTAGCAGTTAAAATCCGTTGTTCAAGTTCTGTAAGTGGTTCATTTTTTGCTAGTTTACCTAAAGCACTAAATAAATCTTGACCTATGTAGGGCATATCTTCGGCAAATACATCATAGACTGACACGTTTAAATGTTTATGATCTTTAATTGCATTTAGAAAGGTTTCGAACATTTTACTTGAGACACTTTCTGATGCTGGGCGATTGTTTCCCTTTACAATCAAAACATTCATAGAAATACCTCACTTTTTCTATATTTTTTGTATATGTGTTTTATTTTCCGTTTTTAGATTGTTGCTCAATGATGCACAAAAGCATATAAAATTTTATCAAATCGAATACCATTTGAAAAATAAAAACACTTGGAATATAAGTTGAAACGCCGTAATGAAAATTTTCCCTTGACAATATATTAGGAATTGTATAATATTATTTTAAAATTTATTCGTTTAACGCTATGAAGAAGAAGAGTAGTCGATTGAAACACTATAGAGAGCTGGTGGTCGGTGCAAACCAGTGTGGGAAAATCGATGAATGGGCTTCTGAGCTCCAAACCGAACCATGGATTGCCATGCAGTAGGCTTTGGCGATATGTCTCGTCGTTACATGAGACAGTGATTAAACATTATTTGTTTAGTCACGTCAAAGTGAGCTGCATTCAGCTAATAAAGGTGGTACCGCGGTCCCTCGTCCTTTACGGATGAGGGACTTTTTGCATTTTATAATATTTGGTGTGTTCGCTCGAAGTACGATCTCGTCTTTTAAAATTGAATATAAAAAATCGATGAGCAAGAGAAGTAAGTAACTTTGAAACGTTCCAGAGAGCTGGTGATGGTGGGATTCCAGTACGTGAATGGTTACCGAATGGACTTGCAAGAGACTTCCTGAACGAAATTGTTCAAGTATGGAGGTCCGTTTTCCGACGTTATACGGATAGGATATAAGGATGTTGCTTCATCCCGTATCCGAAAGAGATGAAAAGAGAAGACATTTTTGTTTTCCTTTTCAATAGAGGTGGCACCGCGGTGTTTAATCGCCCTCTACAGACACAACAAGTTTGTGTTTGTAGAGGGTTTTTATTTTGGAAGAAATATAGGAGGTTTAACATGAGTAAATCTTATAAAGTGGTTGTCGAAAAGAATGAAACAGTCACCCCCGTTGATGTTTATGAACGATTACAAGGCAAAAAGAAATTTTTACTTGAAAGTACTTTTCAGCACGAGACGAAAGGAACATTTTCATTTATCGGCACAAACCCTTATATGGAAATGATGGGATGTGGAAATGAGACCATTCTGCAATATCCAGATGGTCATATCGAAAGAATTCAGGAAAATGCTTTAAGTTTTTTAAAAAAACATTTTCCGAAAATTGAGGTAAATCTTCCTGTTCCATTTTATGGTGGTGCAGTGGGTTACGTATCTTATGATATGATTCGACAATTTGAAAAGATTGGCCACGAACAACCGGATGAGATTGATATGCCTGATTTACATTTCATGCTTTATCAATCCATCATTGCTTTTAATCATGAAACAAATGAGATCTATTTCATCGCAATCACTTTTGAAAATGAGCCTGAACATGTATTGGATAGTCGATTGGAAGATTTACAAAGCGTTCTTTCAACCCAATCCTCTTATAAAAAGAAAGATTCATGTTTGATTGATTTTCAATTAACGATGACAGAACAAGCCTTTAAAGAAAAGGTCGAGAAGGTTAAGCATTATATTGAAAAAGGCGATGCTTTCCAAGTCGTGTTATCACAAAGAATGAAAGGTAGTCTTAAAGGAAATCCTTTTGCTTTTTATTTAAAACTTCGGGAAGCGAACCCATCCCCTTACATGTTTTATATCGATTTTGAGGATTATCAGTTGCTCGGTGCTTCACCGGAAAGCCTTGTTCAAACTATTAATCGTGAAATTATTACAAATCCAATTGCAGGAACAAGACCAAGGGGAAAAACAAAACAGGAAGATGAAATGCTAGAAAAAGAGCTGTTAGCGGATGAGAAGGAGATAGCCGAGCACAAAATGCTTGTGGATTTAAGTCGAAATGACTTAGGCCGTGTATGTGAAATTGGTTCAATTTATATGCCTAAATTTATGAAAATTGAAAAATATCAACATGTGATGCACATTGTGTCAGAGGTGAAAGGACGTTTAAGAAATGATTTCACAAGTATCGATGCCTTAATTGCTTGTTTACCTGCTGGAACCGTATCCGGTGCACCAAAAATTCGAGCTATGCAAATTATCAATGAACTGGAAGAACAAAAACGAGGGGTGTATGCCGGTGGTATCGGTTTTATTAATTGGAATTTTGACCTTAATTTTGCACTTGCGATTCGCACCCTCGTTGTGAAGGATGGTTTCGCATATCTTCAAGCGGGAGCAGGAATTGTCTATGATTCGGTGCCGGAGCTTGAATATAAAGAAACTATAAATAAAGCACGATCGCTGATGGAGGTGGCTAAGGGTGTTCCTGTTAATCGATAATTATGATTCATTCACGTACAATCTTTATCAGTATTTTTCAGAACAGGATGTTCATGTGAATGTCGTCCGAAATGACAAGATATCTTTGGCAGAGATTGCAAAAATGAATCCGGAAGCCATTATCTTATCTCCAGGACCTGGACTTCCTGAACAAGCTGGTATCTGTAAAAGTTTAATAGAACAGTTTTATGATTCTCTTCCCATATTTGGCGTTTGTCTAGGTCATCAAGCGATTGCTATTGCCTTTGGTGCTAAATTGAAACAGTCGGAAAAGATTATGCATGGAAAGACTTCTGATATGGAGCATTGTAAAACAGGCTTGTTTGCTAATTTACCAGATTCATTGGAAGTGATGCGATACCATTCTTACGTCGTTGACCAATATACATTACCGGAAGAATTAGAGATTACAGCTTTATCCAAAGATGATGAGGAAATAATGGCTATAAAACATAAGGATTATCCGGTTTATGGAGTACAGTTTCATCCGGAATCGATAGGAACAGTAGCAGGTAAGCAAATCATTCAAAATTTTTTACAAGAAATTCAAAGGAGGAATGTGGGATGAAATTTTATTTGGAAAAATTAATCAACGGTCAAAGTTTAAATTATGAAGAGATGAAAGTTGTAACAGAGTATTGTATTACACAAGCGACGGATACGCAGATTGCTTCTTTGTTAACAGCGTTAAAGGCAAAAGGAGAAACAGCCGATGAAATTGCAGGCATTGTAGATGTTATCCGTGCAAAGTCAACGTTTAAAACAAGTCCCTTACAAGATGCGATTGATAATTGCGGTACAGGGGGAGATCAATCGTTTAGCTTTAATATTAGCACAACGAGCGCTTTTGTTATTGCTGGAGCGGGTGTCACCGTCGCTAAACATGGCAATCGTAGTGTGACAAGTAAATCGGGTAGTGCTGATGTTCTGGAGACTCTAGGAATTTCGTTAAGTTTATCCAATGAACAGGTTGAAGAATTGTTACACGAAAATAAAATTGCCTTTTTGTTTGCACCCAATGTTCATCCGTCATTAAAAATATTTACTAAAGTTCGCCGTGAATTAGGGCTTCGTACGGTATTCAATGTTATTGGCCCTTTAGTCAATCCTGTTGACCTTGATACTCAGTTTTTAGGTGTCTATGACAAAGCATTACTGACTATGCTTGCTGAAACCCTTAAAAAATTAGGAAGAAGAAGAGCGATGGTGATTCATGGTGCGGGTGGTTTAGATGAAGCGACATTAGCTGGGGAAAATCATATTGTTTTTTTAAATGAAGGAAAAATAAATTCTTTTACGCTTCGTCCGGAAGACGTCGGCCTACCCTATTACGCGATAGAGGAAATTAGAGGTGGTGATGCATTACAGAATGCAGAAATTTTATTACAAGTGTTGAACGGCAAAATCGGCGCTCATTACTATACTGTACTCTTAAATGCTGGATTAGCATTGTTTACTAGTGGCAAAGCGGAGAGCATACGCGAAGGAGTTAAGCTTGCAGAAGAAAGTATTCAATCTGGAGCAGCTTTAAAACGATTAGAAGGACTGGTGAAATATTGTAAAAATTTAAGCGGGGTGTACTAAATGACAATTTTAAATGACATTTTGACAGAAAAAAAAATGGAAGTGAGCAAATTAAAGAAAGATTCATTTATAAAGGGGCCAGAAAAAAAGGTACCAACTTTTAAAGAACGTGTCCAACAATCCAGTCACATGAATATTATAGCAGAAATTAAACGGGCCTCCCCCTCTAAAGGAGAAATCGATCTTGGTGTAGACCCGATTGTAAGAGCAAAACAATATGAACAATTAGGTGCTGCTGCAATCTCGGTGTTGACAGATGAACCGTTTTTTAAGGGGTCTATGGATGACCTTCGCCTAGTAAGAGAAGCGGTTGATATTCCGATATTATGTAAAGATTTTATTATTGATCCCATCCAAATTGATTTTGCGAAGGCGAATGGTGCGAACATCATTCTACTCATTGTAGCTGCACTATCTCAAGAGGAATTGGTCGAACTTTACCAATATGCGAAAGAATTAAATTTAGAAGTTCTAATTGAGGTACACAATGAGGAGGAAATGAAACGGGCCTTGGTGTTAAATCCAGAAATAATTGGGATTAATAATCGAAATTTAAAATCCTTTGACGTAAGTCTAGCAACGACTGAGAAATTAGCGGCAATGATTTCAAATGCTGACACAATTATCGTTAGTGAAAGTGGAATGAAAACAAAAGCAAATGTTGAATTGGCAAGGGATGCGGGTGCAAAAGCTATACTGGTTGGCGAAACATTTATGTTGGCGGAAGACTTAGCCAAGAAGTTTCAAGAATTCCAAGTCGATTTGACTTGAAACTAAAGGGGCAAGAGAACATGTTAGTTAAAATTTGCGGAATTCGAACAAAAGAGGCGGCAGAAGCAGCCGTGCAGGCTGGAGCTGATTTTATAGGCTTTGTTTTTGCCGATAGTAAGCGGAATATTTCAGCTGAGCGTGCAGCGATTATTGCCCAGGGATTACCAACACAAGTAAAAAAAGTTGGTGTTTTTGTAGATGAACAGCCGGAACGAATGATAGAAATCGCAAAACTTGTGGGCCTGGATTATCTTCAATTACATGGGGATGAATCAGTTGATATCGCTAGTCAGTTGCCATTTAACATTATTAAAGCAATACCGGCTGAACCTTTATATCTCAATAAAATTCGAGGTTACCCTTGTGATTATTATTTGATAGATAGTCCAAGTGAGAATAGAGGCGGAAGTGGAAAAACGTTTAACTGGGAATTAATGGAAAAATACGATTTAGATCGAAAGAAACTTTTGTTAGCCGGTGGTTTAACGGAAGGAAATGTTCAAAAAGCAATTGAGATTGTTCATCCTATTGGGGTTGATGTTTCAAGTGGAGTTGAAACGAATGGAGAAAAAGATGTTGTAAAAATAAAACGGTTCATTCATAAAGCAAAAGAGGAAAGGTGATAAAAGATGACAACCTATACTTTACCAGATAAAAATGGAAAATTTGGGCATTACGGTGGTCAGTTTGTTCCGGAGTTATTAATGCCTGCATTAATTGAATTGGAAAAAGCCTATGAAACAGCTAAGAACGATCCGGAATTTCAGCAAGCGTTAAGTTATCATTTAAAACAATATGTTGGGAGGAAGACCCCTTTATATTATGCGGAACAGTTAACAAATCATGTTGGTGGAGCAAAAATTTTTCTTAAGCGAGAAGATTTAAATCATACAGGAGCACATAAAATTAATAACACAATTGGGCAGGCTTTGCTGACAAAACGAATGGGGAAAAAGAAAGTGATAGCAGAAACCGGTGCTGGACAACATGGAGTTGCTACTGCTACGGTAAGTGCTTTATTTGATTTAGATTGTATCATTTTTATGGGAGCAGAAGACATCGAACGTCAGCGGTTAAATGTTTTTCGGATGGAATTATTAGGAGCAGAAGTACGCAGTGTACCGAATGGAAGTGGAACTTTAAAAGATGCGACTAATGAGGCATTACGTTATTGGGCAAGTCATGTTCAAGATACTCATTATGTAATTGGTTCAGCAGTTGGCCCACACCCATTTCCAAAAATGGTTCGTGACTTTCAATCGGTGATTGGTAAAGAAACAAAAGAACAGATATTGGAACAAGCGAAAAAATTACCTGATGCTGTTGTTGCCTGTGTTGGTGGTGGTAGTAATTCGATCGGTATGTTCTATCCATTTGTTGAAGAGAAAAATGTCAAACTCTTTGGTGTAGAAGCAGCGGGGTTAGGTCTAAGAACAAATCAACATGCGGCTGCAATTACAAAAGGAGAAAAAGGGATATTACACGGTGCTTTATCTAAAGTGTTACAAGACGATCATGGGCAAATTAAAGAAGCATTTTCAATTTCCGCTGGCCTTGATTACCCTGGTGTTGGTCCTGAACATAGTTATTTACATGACATAAATCGGGTAATGTATGTTTCGGTAACTGATAAAGAAGCTTTAGATGCATTTCAACTTTTATCAAAAACGGAAGGAATAATCCCGGCGTTAGAAAGTTCCCATGCCGTTGCTTATGCCATTAAATTAGCAAAGGTAATGCGTTCAGATGAAACCATTGTTGTCTGTTTATCTGGTCGAGGCGATAAAGATGTCGAGCAAGTACAAAAACGATTGGAGGTAGAGTGATGGGGAAAGAGCGGATTGAAAGGACATTTCAGAATAAGTTATTAAGGGGAGAAAAGCTCTTTATTCCATATCTTATGGCTGGTGATGGTGGGTTAGATGTTTTAGACGAACGAATTCAATTTTTAGAAAAATGTGGGGTATCAGCGATTGAACTTGGCATTCCGTTTTCGGATCCCGTTGCTGATGGACCTACTATACAGAAGGCGGGATTGCGATCTCTTAAAGAAGGAACAACTTTGACCGGTGTTTTAAAGCACTTGAAAAAATGTAAAAAGACTAGAACTGTACCAATAATTCTTATGGCCTATTTGAATCCAATCTACCGTTATGGCTTAGAAAATTTTGCCGTAGATGCTAAGGAAGCTGGAGTAGATGGGGTTATCATTCCAGATGTACCTTTGGAAGAGGAGGAACTTGTTACTGGATATTTACATCAACATCATATTGCATTTATCCGGTTAGTCGCCTTAACAAGCTCTAGGGACCGTGTAAAGGAAATTGCGAGTCGTTCGGAAGGATTTTTATACGCTGTTTCCGTAATGGGAACAACAGGAGCACGAAAGAATCATGATTCACACGTGAAAGATTATTTAGAAATGTTAAAACGGTATAGTTCTGTTCCTGTCTTAGCAGGATTTGGTGTATCAAATGTAGAGCAAGCAAGAAAATTAAGTTACCATTGTGACGGTGTCATTGTTGGAAGTCGAATTGTTGAATTATTTCATGAAGATAGGACAGAAGAAATAAAAGTGTTCATTCGTGGAAGTATTCACCACACATTAGAACCTAGTCACAAGGGTTAAACGACTCGGTATGTTTTAGGGGAGATTGTTCTGCAATATGCAATGCTATAAAAGGCATTCGCTGTGTATTACGAAGTTACACTAAAAAAAATCACTCATAATTGGGAATTTTAATCGAAAAAACGAGCAAATTGCTCATAAACATGATTAATTTTAACTAATTCAGCCATTTTAAGGAAAAAAACGGTTTGAAACGAAGTAAAGTGTGCGATTTTTATTAAAAAATGTGCTAAACTTAAAAAATGCGTGCGAAAACCTAATAAAAGTGTGCGAATTCATAAATTTTTGTGCGAAATTGAGTGAAAACTGTGCGTATGAGTTCATTTTTGTGCGAACTTTTTTGCCGCTTTTTGTATTGGTTCCCAACCTCCTACAATACACTTAAAATGAATCTTGTCTTTCTTCATCGTATAATAAATAGTATGAAACAGTATATTCTGAATGGAGGTTTTTCTTTTGTATAACTTATTTAGCCCGTATCAAATTAAAGGATTGGAATTAAAAAATCGAATCGTTATGCCACCGATGTGTCAATATTCTGTGACAAAAAAAGACGGTATACCAAATGAATGGCATTATGTACATTATGTAAGTCGAGCAATTGGTGGAACAGGTCTCATTATTATTGAAATGACTGATGTAGAACCAGATGGGCGAATTACAGATTATGATTTAGGATTATGGTCTGACGCTCAAGTTCCAGCATTTCAGAGAATTATTGAAGGGTGTCATCAACATGGCGCAAAAGTGGGGATTCAAATTGCCCACGCGGGAAGAAAAGCAGAAGATGCGGAAATTCCAGTAGCACCATCACCAATCCCATTCAATAATGATTTCAAAACACCGCGAGAATTAACGACTGATGAAGTAAAAGAAATGGTAGAAAAGTTCCGTCAAGCTGCCCGACGAGCTGTACAAGCTGGCGTTGACACAATTGAACTACATGGTGCCCATGGATATCTCATACACGAATTTCAATCTCCACTAACAAATAAACGGACAGATGTATATGGTAAAGATTTAGCACTGTTTGGCAGAGAAGTGATTCAAGCAGTTAAAAGTGAAATGCCAGCACATATGCCACTCATTTTACGTATCTCTGCTGTCGAGTATGTTGAAAATGGATATGGAATTGACCATGCGATTGAACTTGTCAAACAGTATAAAGAAGCCGGTGTTGATCTCTTCCATATAAGTTCTGGTGGAGAAGGACCAATTGGAAGCGGTGGTAAACCTGGATCTCATGCTGCATATCAAGTACCTTTTGCAAGGAAAATTAAAGAAGCCTGTGATGTTCCGGTTATTGCGGTAGGGAGATTAGAAGAACCACAATTAGCAAATTCAGTCATAGCCAATGGTGACGCAGATCTCGTTGCGATTGGACGTGGCATGTTAAGGAATCCAAATTGGGCACTTGAAGCTTCGATTCAATTGAGACAAGAAGGGGTCATTCCAAAACAATACTTAAGAGGTTTCCCAAGGGTGAAATAATAGGTAAAAACCAGACCTATATGACAGGTCTGGTTTTTTCATTAAAAATAAACTTTTATCTTTTGATATGTTTTTTAAACATTTGTTTTGTTTCTTTATTTAATGATTTAAATAAGCTAATGGTCATCAGGATCATTATTACTGAAAATGGTAAAGCGGCAACAATCATTGCATTTTGTAAAGCCATTAATCCTCCAGAATATAATAACACTAGTGCTATAGATGTAAGTAAGATTCCCCACATAAGCTTGATCCGGTTCGCTGGATTGGCAACCCCATTAGTCGACATCATAGCTAGAACAAACGTGCCAGAATCGGCAGATGTAATAAAAAACACAGCTACTAAGATTATGGCAATAATGGACATT
>CADBNU010000184.1 GCA_902796085.1 Heyndrickxia coagulans | reverse complement strand
GCCGACAATAAATAGTGATAAATTAGCTTCTCGGTGTTTTCAATTGAAGAAACATGTGTACGCTCAAAGGCATGGGAAGAATCAATTCCAGGACCAATTAAACCATGAACGATGTCAAACCCACTTCGAATTGCTGCAGAGGCATCGGATCCATAATAAGGATATATATCTAATTGATATTCAATTCCATTTTTTTCAGCAAGCTTAACAAGATGCTTACGGAGTTTCAAATTATAAGGACCACTTGAATCCTTTACACAAATGGATACCGTATATTCATCGGTTTGCTGACCATCACCCATCGCTCCCATATCAACCGCTAAGTACTCAATTGTTTCCGGTGTAATATTGGAATTACCGCCATAGCCAATTTCCTCATTGTTTGAAATTAAGAAATGAGTTGTATAAGGCAGTTCAATTTTTCCCTTTACGATATATTCAACCACCTTCATCAAAATACCAACACTTGCTTTATCATCTAAATGTCGAGATTTAATAAATCCGTTATCTAACACTTGTACTCGTGGATCAAAGGCAACAAAATCCCCTACTTCAATACCAAGGGCACGAACTTCTTCAGCATTCATTACTTTCTCATCTAATCTTACTTCTATGTTATCTTGATTCCGTTCAGCCGTCCGTGCGTCTTTATACACATGTACTGATTGTTGATGCATTAAAATCGTGCCAGTGTAAATGTTTCCAGAAGAAGTCTCTATTTGGCAATATTCCCCTTCAACAGAATTCCAAGCAAATCCACCAATCATATCAAGTCGGAGACGACCATTCTCTTTAATTTCCTTTACCATCGCTCCTAATGTATCGACATGGGCCGTTAACATTCGATGTTTACTTGTATCCTTACCTTGTATTGTTGCAATTAATCCTCCTTTACGATTACGGGTCGTATGTATACCCAAATTTTGAAAAAACTTTTCAACAAAGGCAATGACGCGTTCTGTATTTCCAGTAGGACTTGGAATAGACACAAGTGTCTTAATTAATTCAAGTGTTGCTTTACCATTTGTTTTATATACCATATCTTTACTTCCTTTCAATAAAGTTTCCTATTGCTATAGTTCTATTAAATCATATTTTTAATTTTTCTACAGATCGTGAGTTTTCATTCATATAATTCCAATATTTTCCAAAATTTCTTAAATTTTTTTGTATAAAAATTGTGGACAATTGAATAGTTATACAATAATATGAATATAGTATTTTCTATATTAAGGAGTAGTTATGGATAAACAAAGGTCATTACAACAAATAGTAAAATTTATCATCCCCTCATTGATAGGTTTATTTTTATTTATGTTCCCTCTTTCTATTAACGGTGAAATAACGATTCCAATCGCCTTTTTATCCGGTTGGATTCAAAATATTCTATATGGGTTTATCCCTGAGATTATGCTCGTCATTATTACAATTACATTTGTTTGCACACTGATTACAAAAATTTGGGCACCCAAAAAAATTGTGAACTCCTCCTTTTGGAACGGATTGTTTAATGTAACCAATGTTTGGTTTATTATTCGAATATTGGCCGTCATTTTTGCCTATATTACGTATTTTGAATGGGGGCCAGAATGGATTTGGTCTGAGGATACAGGGGGGACTTTATTAAGTGATGAAGGACTCCTCACAACACTATTTTCTGTCTTTTTATGGGCAGGTTTATTTCTCCCTTTATTTTTAAATTTCGGTTTATTAGAGTTCTTCGGCGCCTTATGTATTAAAATTATGCGGCCACTTTTCAAGCTTCCAGGCCGTTCAGCAATGGATGCTTTGGCCTCTTGGCTTGGTGACGGTACAATCGGTATACTTCTAACCAGTCGACAATACGAGGAAGGTTTTTATACAAAAAAAGAGGCTGCCATTGTCGCAACAACCTTTTCCATTGTATCCATCACGTTCAGTTTAGTCGTGGTCTCTACCGTTGGTTTAGGTCATATGTTTGTACCTTTTTATTTAACTATTACATTTGCAGGTCTATTGGCAGCGATTATTATGCCGAGAATTCCTCCATTATCGAAAAAAGAAAATAGATATATAAACGGTAATGAAGCTTCCGATAATGAAGGTATTCCTGAAGGGTTTACTCCTTTAAGTTATGGGTTTTCTGAAGCAGTTAAGAGAGCTCAAAAGAATACAAACGTTATGTCTGTCATTAAAGAAGGTATAAAAAATGTCCTTGATATGTGGATTGGGGTAGCCCCTGTGGTCATGGCTGTTGGTACATTAGCGTTAATTATTGCGGAACATACTCCTATTTTTCAATGGCTCGGTACCCCTTTTATACCACTGCTGCAATTGTTACAAGTACCTGAAGCAGTAGCTGCATCGGAAACAATCTTAATTGGCTTTGCCGATATGTTTTTACCTGCCATTATTGCAACAGGCATTGAAAGTGAGATGACCCGTTTTATTATCGCAGCATTATCGGTCACTCAATTAATTTACTTATCTGAAGTTGGTGGCTTATTGCTCGGTTCTAAAATACCAGTTAATTTTAAAGACTTATTTTTCATTTTCCTATTAAGAACATTAATCACATTACCAATTATTGTAGGCATTGCACATATCCTATTTTAAACTCAAAAGAATCTCTATTCTTTACGAAAAAAGAGCGTGGTGATTGGTACTACACCCCCAAAGTTAGACTAATATATCTAACTTTGGGGGTCGCTACCATTGAACCATGCTCTTTTTGTTCACCTATGAAGTCAACTTTGCAATTAAAAGTGGTATTAAAATAACAAGGATTAAAAAGATCCATGGGATTGGTTTAGCAAAATTGGCTGTCCAACCACTGCCAAATCGCTTCTCAACCCAATTCGCCGGATCTTGAGGGTTAAAATAAAAGATACCAAGTTTCCAATACTTATCGTCATCACGGTTAATCTTTTCACCTGATTTACCAATGACAACATTAGCTTCAATATTCCTTACTCTGCTACCGCCTTGTCCTGTAAAAATCGATATTAAAAATGCTCCAACTACAATAAAACCAACAACAATCATCATAACAATAAATAGTACATTTGGATTAAGATTTAATATAAAAGAAAGTTGTGGTAATGACATCACAATGTTTAAAGCGATACTGCTTATGATTATAAACATTGACCAACGACGTCTAAAGATAAGGTTTTGCTGTACTGATTTTTCCGAATTAGCTGGATCAATTTGTTGCTTACTTTGACCAATAATTATATTGATGAATACAAACACACCAATTAAAAACAATTGTAAAAGAGGAAAAGACATTAGGGCAACGGGAGATTTTTCAATTGATCGTATAACTTCACCATTTAAATCATACTGCATCGGAATTTGATCAGGTATTAAGTCATAATTTAAATATGACCAAGCGGTAACAGTGGCAACAATGAGAAATGGAATCATAAACCACCAGTTGGAGTAGGTCTTTTTATCTTTATAAAAACGAAGATCTACTGCTAGCGTTTCTTTTCTATTTTCAAACCAATTTTCTCGTTCTTTTAAAAGTTTCATTTTTTTATGATATTGAAGGTAAATAAGAAACGCAATGATTAAATAAACAAAAACACTAATAGGAAAAATACCAATCCAAACAGTCTCACGAACTGAAAATGAAAGAATGATTAGTAATAAAACATAAACGAGTCCTATAGCAAGTGTTTGTTTTGCATATCGTTTACGATATGCTTCAATTGTTTTATGTTTATACAAATCAGAAGGAATTGTAACACCGAAACTTTCTGTTTTCCTCGTTATATAAGGTGTGAAAGCTATAAAAAAAACGATAGGTAAGATAATGAGGAATACTATATAAAACATTATGATTGTTCGCCTCCTTTTTTAATTTCATCCATAATCTCCTTACAATATATAAATATTTCCTTTTCATCCATCCCTCGACAAATCGATTCGCTGATCAGTGGTCGTAATCGCTCTTTCAATAGAGTTACATATGATGCATCCACTTTGGGCATTCCATCTGGATTCACAACAACACCCTTTTGGCGGTGAATATGGATAAAGCCATCTTGTTTTAACAGTTGATATGCTTTATTCACTGTGTGCATATTAATGCCTAAATCTTGAGCGAGATTGCGAACGGACGGTAATGGGTCACCAGGTTGAATTTGTTTTGATGCAATCCCTTCGATTATTTTATTTTTTAACTGCATATAAATGGGTGTTTCTGACTGTAAATCAATCATAATCATCATGTTTATCACCCTTTTCAATAAGTTTTATCTGTTATACAAATAATATAACAGATAAAACATTTAATCAATACCCATTTATTTTCATTTTTTATATAAAGCATGAAAAATATAATAGAGTGAATTTTAGAAAAATAGAGGATAAGTGAATGAGAAAACTTTCATTAAGCAGCACGAATTCTTCGCGAAATAACGTTAAATGAATGAAAAGATTTAAATAACGAGGGTCTAATTATTTCCGAGGGATTTTCAAATTCAATTCTGTGGAATGCAGAACCGTTACATGAAACATATGACATCATTATCTCAAACGGATTTTTTGGAGAAGAGCACCATTATTTGCAAGAGTTTTTTCAACATGGAAATAGGCCATCCAAGTCCAAAATAATAAGGGAATATAAAAACTAAAAATACAATTAACAGCTATCTAATCTAGGATAGGTCGTTAAATATGCTGTTATGAAGTTTTGTTCAGGATCCGATTATTTCAATTTCAGAAATATTGATGAATCATTAAATACAAGGTCATTAAAGAATTGAAGTATGCCATAAAAAATAAAGTTCAACTCAAAAATCTCTCAAGTAAAAAGCTGTCCTTTACATAGAGAAAGGACAGCTTATTCATATTATTCAATCGTTACATCTTTTAATTTAAACATACCTGCTGGTGTAATTTCGAATCCTTTAACTTTATTATCAATACCTACAATAAAGTCTGTGTGAAGTAAATAAATCATTGGAGCGATTTCAACTAGTTTTTCTTGAGCTTGTGAATATAAGTCTAACCGTGTTGCTTCATCATTTTCTTGTCTTGCTTGCTCTAATATTTTATCTAACTCAGCATCTTTCGTGAACGTCCGGTTACCTGGATCTCCTACATTTTCAGAATGGAATACGGGATATAAACCGTAGTCTGCATCGGCAGTTACAGTTGTCCATCCAAGAATAAACATGTCATGTTGTCCAGCTGCGGTTTGCTCTAAGTATGCACCCCATTCAAGAATTTCAATTTTTACATCGATGCCAATTTCGCTTAGAGCTGATTGCACATATTCAGCAATTTTCACGCGATCTGGGTTATCATTCGTCCATAGTGTTGTTTCAAACCCATCTGCATAACCCGCTTCAGCAAGTAATGCTTTTGCTTCTTCAACATTATATTCTAATGGTTCTACGGATTCATCGAAGCCCCAAACATGTGGCGCAATTGGTCCTGTAGCAGGTACACCAGTTCCTTCATAGATTCCATCAATAATTTGTGTTTTATCTATCGCCATAGAAATGGCCTGACGTACACGAACATCATTAAACGGTTCCTTTTCCATATTAAAGCCTACATAAGAAAGTGATAAACTTGGTTGTTTATGAACACTTGCATTTGCTAATGACTCTACACGACTTATATCAGAAGGACTTAAAGGATCAATCACATGAGATGTGCCAGATTCTAGCTCTGCTACACGTGTTAAACTTTCTGATACTACTTTAAATGTAACACTATCAAGTTTTGCTTTTTCTCCCCAATAATCTTCATTTCGTACTAGTTTAATATATTCGCCCGATTTCCATTCATCTAATTTAAACCATCCCGTACCTGAAGGATTTAAGCTAATATAAGCTCCTGGCTCATCACCATTTTTCATTCCCTCATAGTCCTTTTCAATGGCGTTAGGACTAATTATGCCACCACCATTGTGTGCTAAGTGAGCTGGAAATGGTGCAAATGGATATTGTAATTTAAATTGAACAGTATAATCATCAACTACTTCAATTGAATCAATCATTTCATATAAGAAAGCTCGAGGTGAACCCACATCCGGGTCAAGTATTCTTTCAAAGTTTTTTTTCACTGCTTCTGCATTAAAGTCAGCACCATCATGGAATTTAATTCCTTCACGCAACTTGAATTCCCATGTTGTATCATCAATTAGTTCCCAAGATTCAGCCAGACCAGGAGCTAGCTCCATATTTTCATCGTGATAAACTAATTGTTCATAAATGTTATAAGCTACATTACTAGATGATGTATCATTTGAACCATGTGGATCCAAAGATACCGCTTCTGAAAGTTGGGCTATGATTAAATCCTGTGTAGAGCCTGAATCTGATCCCGCATCTCCACCTTTTTCATCGGATGAAGATGACGAATTGTTACTTGAACATGCTGATAAAATAAGACCAAAAACAAGCATCATTACAATAGCAAAATATGTTCTTTTCTTCCTTAACATTCATTTTACCCCCTTATGTATATACCCCAATTCTATTATTCTACTTTTATCATACTCTTCAATTAATATAATACGAAATTTCAAAATATACAATATTTATTATTAAATTATTATTAAAAAAATTACAACAATTAATGACATTACTTAACAAAAATGCAGTGATTTTCTTTCTTTTGTCGGTGTTTGTCGAAAGTTTTTTACTAATTTCGATATTTTTCGCTAATATAACATTTCAGAATTATTAGATAATATAGTATTATAGGTATGTCCTACCCTAAAAAAAATTTTATTAACGGAATTGCCAACTTTTTACCTACTATTCTATTAAAAGAAAGGATGATAAGATGGCTAATCAACCGGTTCAGACAATTACATCTAAACCACCTAGGGTGACCAAACGGCAATCGGAATGGAGGATTTTTTACAGAAATTTCAAGAAAAACAAAGCTGCTTTAATTAGCTTTTTTCTTATCATTTTATTTATTGCTATCGCATTAATTGGTCCACTATTAACAACATATGATCCGACAGCGATTGACTATACGAAAAAACTATTAACACCGAATGGAGAACATTGGTTTGGTACTGACCATGCTGGTCGTGATATTTTTACTAGAATCATTCATGGTATGGGGCTTACTTTATATGTAGGATTTGTGTCTGTGGCGATTGGTGCTATTTTTGGTGTTTTGTTAGGAATTATATCCGGCTATTATGGTGGCGTGGTAGACTCCATTATTATGCGGACAATGGATGTATTGTTAGCGTTCCCAGGAATTTTACTTGCCATTGCAATTGCTGGTGTTTTAGGTGGTAGTTTAAATAACGTCATTATTGCTGTAGCCATATATTCAATCCCTTCATTCGCAAGGATTGTCCGAGGTTCTACATTATCTGTTCGTAAACTCGAATATATTGATGCCGTTCGCGCCCTTGGAGCAAGCGATTTTCGAATAATAATCCGACATATATTACCCAATATATTATCACCCATTATCGTTCAAGCAACACTACGAGTTGCTACAGCTATTTTAACAGCTGCTGGTCTTTCATTCCTAGGATTAGGTGCTCAACCACCTACACCTGAATGGGGAGCAATGTTAAATGATGGAAGATCTTATATTTTCGATTATCCACATGTCGCCTTTTTCCCTGGAATCGCAATTGTGATTATCGTGCTCGTATTTAATATATTCGGAGATGGTTTACGCGATGCCTTAGACCCTAAAATGAGAAAACGTTAGGAGGGGAAATACATGATTCAATTTATTTTTAGACGTTTATTACAATTAATCCCTGTTTTAATAGGAGTAACGATTCTAGTATTCTCTTTAATGCATTTATCGCCTGGTGATCCCGCTCAAATTATCGCAGGGGAAGGGGCTCCGGAACATACAATTGAAAACATCCGAGAACGTTTAGGATTAAATGAACCTTTACACGTCCAGTATTTAACATATGTAGGAAACTTGCTACAAGGTGATCTTGGTAATTCGATTCGTAGCAATCGACCGGTTATT
>CADBNU010000183.1 GCA_902796085.1 Heyndrickxia coagulans | reverse complement strand
TTAATGGAGAAGTTGTCAAACAATTGGGAACAAAAGTTGGACCAAATGATGTAGTGGAAGTCAATGGAATTAAGGTTGAAAAAGAAGAACCGGTATATTTCTTATTTTATAAACCGAAAGGGGTAGTTACGACAGTTAAAGATGATAAAAAACGGAAAACGGTGCTGGATTTCTTTCCTGAAGTTACAGAACGTATTTATCCTGTTGGACGATTAGATTATGATACATCTGGAATACTACTGATGACGAATGATGGAGAGTTTGCGAATCTGTTAACGCATCCGAAATATGAAATTGAAAAAACTTATATTGCCAAAGTGAAAGGAATTCCTACTAGAGAACATTTAAAACAATTGCAGAAAGGTGTTCGATTAGATGATGGTTTAACTGCACCAGCAAAAGCAAAGTTTTTATCTGCTGATAAGCGTAAAAACACTGCTATTATTGAACTAACAATACATGAGGGAAGAAACCGTCAAGTAAGGCGTATGTTTGAAAAAATCGGCTATCCTGTAATGAAATTAAAAAGAGAACGTTATGCCTTTTTAGATTTAACGGGTTTAAATGCGGGAGAATGGAGACCGCTTACACCTCATGAAGTAAAACAGTTAATTGTTCTTGCCAAAAATGGTGGAAACCGTCGTTAATAAAGGAGTTGCTCTAATAATTATCGGATAGTGGATTTCTAGGTGAAATGGCGGCCTGGAAAAATGTTTTAAACTTTCCTGCGTGTTCAGAATCAGTGAAGCACAATCAGAGGCCAGTGAGAACAGCAAAAGCTTTTGGCACAGAAGTCAAAGACTTCACAGGGACGGAATGACAAGGAGCTTAGCTTGTGCTATTGAATACGTGTCCGCCATTTCAAACTCAAAATTTGCTATATGTATACTTTTTGACCGACATCATATAGGTTTAATTATTCGAAAATAAAATCTAAATAAAATATATACATATTTCTGTAACTGAAGGTTCAAAACTTTACAAAAAAACAAAAATCTGAAATGATAGAATCACCACCATATATAACTGGGATAGGAGGGCAGTCGATGAGAAATAAAAAAAATCGGCTTATCTTACGTTCAGTCATTCTCGTAATGCTTTCAGCCGCTATTATCTTTGTATTATATTCAAATTTCGCAAAGGACACAAAAAAGGTGGCTGCAATTGGTGAGGAAGCGCCTGACTTTGTTTTAAAAGATTTAGAAGGAAATGAATATAAATTGTCTGACTATCGAGGGAAGGGTGTATTTTTAAATTTTTGGGGAACATGGTGTGAACCTTGTAAAGATGAGATGCCTTACATGCAAAATCAATATAAAAAATATAAAGATAAAGGTGTAGAGATTATAGCCATAAATGTTGGTGAAACGAAAATCGCAATCGAAAACTTTGCGAAACAATACAATCTTTCTTTTCCTATAGTAGTTGATGAGAGCGGTGAAGTTCAAAAAGCATATGGAATCTTTCCCTTACCTGCAACGTATTTGATCAATTCAGACGGCATTATAGTCGATTATATTGAATCAACGATGACAGAGGAAATGGTACAACAATATATGGAAAAGATTAAACCTGAATAGGAGTTTTATTTATGAATAAAGTTAAGTGTGAATGTGGTCATGTTAATCCACATGGAACAATTCTTTGTGAGGCTTGCGGAAAAGTTTTTGATGAGAAGGCAATCGAAGGAAAACTACTAGATATGCGCTATGAAGGTAGTGCACGCCGGTCGCAAACATATAATAAAACGATAATAGATCGTATTTGGAACTTTTTTTCGTCTGTTAAAGTTGGGGTAGTATTAATTGTTATTACGCTTATTGCAACTGCAATTGGATCTATTTTGCCACAGATTTCCACATTAGGTCAATTACCGATGCCGGCAGAACAATATTACGAAGAAAATTATGGCTGGTTCGGAAAGGTATATTATATTTTAGGTTTTCATGATACATATGGTTCTTGGTGGTACTTATTATTAATAGCGTCGATAGGTGTTTCTTTAATTATATGTAGTTTAGACCGGGCAGTCCCTCTCTATAAAGCTTTGAAAAATCAACGTGTGAAACGGAATACGAATTTTTTAAGTAGACAACGCTTTTATAACATGACTGAAGCCAAAGAAATTGAAAGAGATTTTCCTATTGTAATAGAAAGATTGAAGAAAAAACATTATAAAGTAAAAGTAGAAAAAGGGCATTTATTTGCTGAAAAAGGAAGATTTTCAAGATGGGGACCATATGTAAACCATATCGGTTTAATCATATTTTTAATTGGATGTATGCTTCGGTTTATACCAGGGTTTTATATAAATGAATTTTTATGGATTAAAGAAGGAGAAACACTTGCCATTCCTGGTACAGATAAAGAGTATTATTTAGCAAATCATAAATTTATATTTGAAGTGTATGACGAAACAGATGGGGAAGTTTTTCAAAAGGCGATTGAAGAAAAAGGAATGATTGCCAAAAATTTCCAAACAGATGCAACTTTATATAGTGCTGAATCATCATTACCTGGGGAGGAACCAAAATTAAAAAAAATAAAAGATTACGAGATACAGGTCAATAAACCATTGAAATTTGATGGATATGCTTTATATCAATCAAGTTATCGGTTGAATGAAATATCGACAATGACATTTGCATTGACAAACAAAGAAACGGGAGAATCATACGGGAATATATCCATTGACTTAAATAATCCTCAAAAGC
>CADBNU010000182.1 GCA_902796085.1 Heyndrickxia coagulans | reverse complement strand
CTTGTAGAGGCTCAGGGTAAGACATGATGACAAGGGGCACCGGGCTTTGACCTTTAGCAAGTGCCGGTTGTACATAGCTCCACGGGTTCAGATTAAAACCGTTTCGTTTATAAAAGTTTGCCCGTCTTTTTTCAAGCTCTCCCTCCGGCAGTTCAATTTCGAGTACAACCGGTTTTGTTTGTTGCTTAAGAAAATCCTGAAGTAGTTTCGAACCTAATCCGCCGTTACGGAATCTTTCTTTTACCGCAAAATGCTCGATAAAGATAAACTCTGGTCCTTCCCATGTAGCAAGAAAACCGGCAAGCTCCCGATCTTTCTCATAAGCAAAAATCCGGTAATGCGGTTGGGACAGTAATGCTCGTTGGGATTCATACGGTCGATATTCATCAATCGGAAAAGATTGTTCTATTATTTGAAAAATTTCATCAAACTGCTCATCGTGTAAAACCTTTAACATAAAATTCTCCTTACTAGATTTGTATATATTGGTATATTATACTTAAAAAGTAATAAAGTACACCATGAATAAACACCATGATTTTTCAATAATAACTATGTGAATGAATCCTTTATTCCACAAACTGCCCCGTTAAACAAAAAATTCCATAATTCACTACTCCTTCTTGAATAATGCCCCGTTTGTTCAATAAAGTAATTAAATAATCCCATTATTTTTCCCGAATTCTACAAGTGCATCATATGGGTCTCCTTCCAATCCAATACTTTACAAAATGCAGGTTCCGTTTTCATGCCATTTTTCTTTAATACTATTACTTGTTCTTTTATGGATGGCTGATTGATTATTAAGTAATTTTCAATAATCATATGGAGATAAGCATATTGTTTTTTTACGGATTATTTTATAGTAAAAATAGTCTCGGTTTTGTGTTATAACTATCTTGAAGTCGGGATTGAATCAAAAGTTGTTTCTGTCAAGCATACATTGGAAATAATAATTTCTTAAAATCTTGAAATCTGAATGCTATTGACACAATTAGATCGGAAGCCAAATCTTCTAAAATCTTGATTCTATTCCTCTTTCTCTTAATTTTTCCTCTAACAAATCAAATTGAAAATGTTTTAATTTAGGATTATTTTTACGTAGATCATTCAACATTTGAGTTAAGGTACGATTTTTATAATCTTTCCCTATAATCCGATTTACAAATTTAATTCTTTCAAAGAATGGTTCACAATAGTAATACTTTTCTAAATCAGCTTTGTATTTCGCTAAAGGTCCATATATTGGTGTATCCCAACATATGATTAATAAGTTAATAGCGTTATATAATTGTTTAGCAGTATGATTCCATTTCTTTGTACCTTTTGAATTTTCACTCGAATTGAAATCACTAACTTTATTGATGGATTTATTATTATTTTCGTTGGATTTATTACTATTTTCAGTGGTAATAATGTCTTGTATTAATGGATTAAACAAAGGCAAACCGTCGTGTTGAATTAAATTTAAAAAGTGTTCTGCTGCATGATATCCACAATAGAAACCACCTGAATCAGTTGGATCGTGTTTATTCACATATTCAAATAAATAATATGTATCCTTTAATATTTGACCTGTACAACTTTGTTTGCTTTGACCTTCTAATAATTTGGTATGCGCAGTTGGTTTAATTATATAGTTTTCTACCAATCTTTCCCTACATTTAGGACCTCTACAATTTATATTTTTCATTTGATCACCTCTATTCCAATATTAAATTTCGACATTACTGTAAATACATAACAACAAAACTTTTTGAATCCAGAAACTTATCCAATATTTAGACCAAACCAAGCAATACAGCAAAAACAGTGATCCCGTGACCGACGAAGAAATAATTTTCCTCAATATAGCCTCACGCACTAGTAGCATCTCTTTTTCTCTATACTTTACAAACCTAACCGGACCCTTTTTGCAAAATAACTTAAATTTATTCTAACATTTATTACCATTCAAATCATCCAAACCATCAGAAGATTTATTTTATTCAGCTGTGAAAATGCTGTTTAAAATAAAATATGGAGTGAACATTACGATACTTTTATTTCTTCTATTTATACTTG
>CADBNU010000181.1 GCA_902796085.1 Heyndrickxia coagulans | reverse complement strand
ATTCCTTCACCTTGCATATAGCCAACAACACCAGAAACAATAGCAGCTATAATTAATATAATAATCATAAAATCTTTAAATTGCTCTATGAATTTAACAAATAAGCTCTTTTTCTTTTGAGCTTGTAATTCATTTAACCCATATTTTGCTCTTGAACTTTCAACGCCTTCTTTTGAAAGACCAGATTCAATACTTGTGTTTAATTCTTTTGCTGTCTCTTCAATAGACAAATTGTACCAATTCTTTTCCATAATCAATCTCCTCTTTACATTTACATCTGTATTTTATATTTAAATAAATATAAAAACAACCATTTTTTTATTTTATTTTTGTTGCTTTTGCAACAAAAAAGACTCTTAAAGAATTACATGTTACCACCCCTTCTTTAAAAGTCTTGCTTACCTTATTAGGTTATTAACCAGATATAAATCGCGTTTGTTGGTTAATAGTTTTTAAGCTACTCCCTTTTCAATATTGATAATTATATTATATTCAATTATTTTTTACAATAGTATTTTTAACTATTTTTTAGAATCGCTTTTACCCAATTAAACTGTAGTAGTTGTTGGTGTTGATTGGTAGTTTCCTTGATATTTTGAACTTCCAAATCCAATTATTAGTATGAATATATTTGGAATTAAAATCATACCTGCAATTGTTCCACCGCCAAGACCATAAGCCTTTGAAATATTTATTGCAAATAAAATGCTAATTACGAAAATCGCAATACCAAATAAAGAATTTAACATACTAAATATAATAAGTCCGATTGACATACTTTCTATTGAATTTAAAAATTCCTCACCTTCATCAACAGAAGATTTATTTATAGATGTTTTAACGCTCTTACCATTTTTAGTTGTTGTAGTTGTTGTACTTATACCATTACTACTAACAACATTGTTAACTATATTGTCTGCTCTATCAGCCAAATCACGTACATAAGCAAAAGTAAAGCTTAAATATACGATTGATATAACTATGTATATAATCTTAAATACGATTAAGAAGCTCTTTAAATTAACAATTTTATACATTGTATATTCATTATAAATTGGAACCCATGCTTTCCATGTAGCCTCTCCCGCTTTTTTCATACATCCCATATAACCTAAAGCATTTAATAAATAATTAATAAAAAATGCAAAAAATGCAACTGCAAACATCATAACAGTAAAAACTGATGTTATACTTGATACCATTTTCTATTCCTCCTTTTAATTTTTATATCATAGATATTATACACATATCCTATTTAAATTACTAGTAAAAAAATAAAATAGCTGCAAAAATACAAATGTACCCTTGCAGCTATTAACAATTATCCTTCATTAAATCCAATCTAACAACAGACTGATTCTACGTGCCTTTTCCAAGTATTCCAACTTGTAAATTGCTGTTACTTTTCCGTTCTCGTGCTCACAAGAATAGATATCACCCTGTACCGGAAATCCACCTCCAAATAACTCGTAATTTACATCATCAAAAAAGCAATTAGTAACATACGGAGTATTTGGTCTTTGATCAATAGGAACATTTTCCACTTCACAATGAATAAGGTTTCCCTCATGACCCTCAACGGTTAAGAAACTTCTCATGCAAGACTCACTCCTTTCGGCTACTTGCAACTGCAATGCCATCCTTGTAATCGCCTGCCTTAGTGCTAAATGTAATGTCACTACCTGTAACTGTCAAAACTACGCTGCCTCGCTCATCTGTCCGGTAAACTTTCACCTTTCCTTTCTTAAGTTGATCCATTGTTGTCTGTTTTGGGTGTTCATATTTGTTTCCAACACCACAAGAAATCAATCCATACTCTGGATTAAGTGCATCAAGGAACTCTTTACAGCTTGATGTGTCTGAACCATGATGTCCAAGTTTTAGTACTTCACAATCGGGTACTCTTTGCATGTCTAGTATTTGCCGTTCAACTTTTGTTTCTGCATCACCTGTAAACACAAAATCCATCTGTCCATAAGAAACATGAATAACTGTAGAATAGTTATTTAAGTTAGTTCCTGCCTCTGTCGAATCTAATTGTCCAATCACCGTAAACTTTGCTTCACCTAAGGAGAAAGAATCATCAAGCTTTGGGTTTACAACCTTAATCTTATCTTTCTTTATCTCAGATATAAGCTGCAGATACCAGTTCGAAGTTACAAGGTCATTTGAAATTTTTGGCATGTAAATAGTATTACATTTAAAATTGGAAATAACCTCATACATCCCACCCATATGGTCATCATGCTGGTGGGTTCCTACGATAAACTTAAGCTCCTGGACATTTTCTTTTTTTAGATACTCTACGACCTCATCTCCCGCTGACCGCGTTCCGCAATCAATAAGAGCATATTCTCCGTTATCTTCAAAAAGGAAACAATCCCCTTGCCCTACATCTATCATATGAATGTACATAGCTCCATCGACTGCAGTAGTCTCTGTCGTATGCCCCTCTTCTGGTACTGTTGTCGTTACCTCGATGATGGGAATATCATATTCCGGTTCAGGTGGCTGATGTGTTGCCTTGTAATACAAAAAACATACATAGATAATTGCTAGGAACAAAAAAACAAAAAATCTTTTGTCAAAATGCCGTTTTGTCGTCTTCTTTTTTTCAGTTGCCATAAAAGAATCACTCCCAACACATAAGATGGAAAGATTATATCAAATTAATAAGTACTTTTCAATAATAAAAATGCTAAAACTCCCGTAATATTGACACTTCCGCCTATCACATGCTATAATTAAGCCATACTAATGAAGGGGGTACCCGAGATGGCAAAGGTTTCGAGAGGTCATCGCCATCACCGGTTAACCAAAGAGATGTCTGACAGAGAAGTTATTCTTACTTTAGCAGCAGGAAAACCTGCCGCAATAGCATTACTTTTCAAGCTCTATGAGGCTAACGTACTTTCATGCTTGTACGCACTCTATGTTCTTGACAGCATCGGAATCTATGGTTCAAATATCTTTCGGATTTATGCGGATATCTGTGAAGAAGATACGAATCGCTTCTACAACATAATTCAAAAAGTGTGCGTTTCAAAAGTCGAAATCGTTAAACTTAAGGCAACTCTTGGTCACGGTTGGGTGGACGACTGATGCAAAAAACGAGACTCCGGCGTGTTATTGAACTGAATTTCAAACACGCCGGCACTTTTTATCTTATCATTATTTATAACATGAAAAAATCGCTAGATTACTCTAGCGATTTTATGATTTTACTTTAAATTATGCATTTTCCTCAACTGGATAAACACTTACTT
>CADBNU010000180.1 GCA_902796085.1 Heyndrickxia coagulans | reverse complement strand
TAAACAATTAAAAATGCTACTAAAATGAAAGTGACAATTTAGTAAAGTTAATTTAAGATATTATTAGATTTAATTGATGATTGATTTAAGGAGAAGATACATATGTCAAAAGTTAAAATAACTTGTGATAGTACTGCTGATTTATCCCATGAATTAATTCAAAAATATAATATCGATACAATACCGCTTTATATCATTATCGATGAAAATACATATCGGGATAGTGTTGATATTCAACCAGATGATATTTATGCATATGCCCAAAGAACAGGAAAGCTACCGAAAACTGCCGCGGTATCGGTGCAAAATTACATTGATTTATTTGCAAAATATCAGGAATATGACGCTATTATTCATATCAATATAGGTCAACAATTTTCCAGTTCATTTCAAAATGCGTACATTGCTTCACAAGAATTTAAAAATGTTTACGTGATTAATTCAGAAAATTTATCGACCGGTTCTGGACATCTAGTTATAGAAGCAGCTGAGCTTGCAGCACAAGGACTTGATGCCGAGCAAATTTGTGAGAACTTAAAGAGAGTGATTCCAAAAATAGATGCAAGTTTTGTTATTGATACGTTAGATTATTTAAAAATGGGGGGACGATGCTCTTCAATACAAGCCTTTGGTGCAAGTTTATTGAATATTAAACCATGTATTGAAGTGATTGATGGTAAGATGGAAGTTGGAAAAAAATATCGTGGCAAAATTGAAAAGTCAATTCAAAAATATGTTGTAGATCGTTTGAAGGATCGAGATGATATTATTACGGATCGGGTCTTTATTACTCATTCCGGTTGTTCTGTAGACTTATTAAATCAAGTAAAACAATTGGTGATAGAGAGTCAACCTTTTGAAGAAGTATTTATTACTCGAGCATCATGTACAATTTCTTGCCATTGCGGACCAAATACTCTAGGTGTTTTATTTAAAACGAAATAAATTAAGGGGCATCCACTATGTAGGGTGTCCCTTTTTGTATGGCAATCGAGATCAATGATATGTTCATTTTCAATTTACATTTGATTATTTGGCAAAAAAATTTTGCGTAAAGTAGGGGTGATTTTCTTGATTAAAAGCGACACCAACACCTAAATACTCAAAGTCTTCTTGCAAAATATTTTTACGATGACCAAGTGAATTTAATAAACCTTCGTGAGCATATATACTACTAAATTGCCCATAGGCTAGATTTTCACCTGCAAGTTGAAAATGAATCTCGTTTTCTCGCATACGATCAAAGGGAGATTCTCCTTTTAAATTCGTATGACTAAAATAATTATTTGTTGCCATATCTTTACTATGTTCACGGGCGGTACGTCTTACATGTTCATCCCATGTTAAAATAGATAGTCCATATTTAACCCGTTCTGCATTTGTTAAATCAAACATTTGAAATTCAAAACCTTCAATCAGTTCTTGACTCGGTATCGTATAAATATCTTGTTTTTTGTCTTCTAACGATTTATCTATAATCTGAATAGCCGTTACCGTGTTATTCTCGTGTTTATCATAAAATATGGTAATATAGCATGAATCTTTTTCATATATATCATAATCTCTATTAGTCGGTAATCTATAAACAACGAAATCTTTATGAATACGGTCTAAAGAACTACCCATAGTCTTTTGTACTTGCTTTTTACTTGTACCAAGTTTTACATCATAATTTGAGGAAATTAAGTTTTGATTTGTAAATAAACCAACTACTTTATGATTTTTGTCATAGGCAACCATAAAAAAATTTTGATAGTTGTCATGATAAGTATGCCAATATGTATGATACTCATTATAAGTGATTCGATCTGCTTTACCAAACCTTGCTTCAACTTCTTTTTTCGTGTGGCCGATTTCTATATTTGCGATGGAAAAGTTTTGTTCTTCTGGATGTTTGATTAAAGGCGATCCATTTTCATTTTTAGAGCCATTAAAAAAAGAATGGCTTTCTTCTTCCACTGTTTCGATCATATTCGAAATATAGTATTGCAATTCATCTATATTAATAAAATTAGCGATAGATACGACACCTGATTTAATTTGATCAAATAATGAATCGTTTTTAGTCGCATTATTCGTTGCATAAGCAACTAAAATAAGAATGGCTAATGTGATTAGTAATTTTTTCATTGGTGTCACTCCTTTCCGTTTTATTTTTATCAATTTTTAGAAAAAACAAACAAAGTACCTTGCAATATTCATAACGAATTTTACTTGTATTATATCAAACCTTTATCTATGAAAAATATATTTTCCAAAATAAAAGGCTGCTTACAATCGCAAACAGCCTTTTTCGAACTTTCATATTTTCATGCTTTCGATATTATAACCAAGCAGCACCAACAATAATAAGAAGGATAAATAATACGACAATTAAAGCAAACCATCTACCGGCGCCATATCCGCCACCGTAACCATATCCTCCATAACCATAGCCATATCCATGGCATTTGTAGAATCCCATAAAAAATACCTCCTCGTGATTAGTTTTTCAAAGTTGGTTTACCAAATATAAGCAGAACCTACGATGATTAATAGGATGAACAGCACTACAATTAGTGCAAAGCCTGCACCATAACCACCATGTGGTCCATGATGTCCGCGTCCGTCACTCATCAATAAACACCTCCATGTTTATTTGTTGTATTATATGTGGGTATTTCTCATTTGTTTGGTCATTTGTCCTAATCCCATTGAATTTGGGCTGTTTATAATTTGCTAGTTTTCTTCACAAAGGAAGTAACTTGTTTTACTAAAGGATCAGCTTGCTTCATTATTTTATTGATTTGTTGAAGGGAATAAGAGATTTTGTCGAAATCAATTTTTCCATCGTCTTTTCTAAAATAATCAAAGAAAAGATGTGCATAAGGATGGCGAAATTTTTGATGTTGTGGAAAAAATGGGTTTCTTGGTGGACGATGATAAGGAAACATTGTACCCCCTCCTTCCTGAAGAAAATAGGCAATTCCTAAACAAATGAACTATTATAGTATATTCATTAGATGTTCATGAAGATTGGGCAAATAAAAAATTGACCATCTCTGTTTCAGAGATGATCATGACTTAAAGCCAGAGTTTGTTCTAGCTTTTTGCATAAAAGAGCGCTGACTATAAAGGATAAATGGCAAACTTATAATAAATAATACTTGCACAAATAATGTAACACCAATCCATCCAAAATTACTCCATAAAATCCCTCCGAGTGTACCGGCAATACTTGAGCCTAAATAATAAAACAGCAAATATAATGATGAACTTTGAGCTTTGTAAACTTTGGAAAATTCACCTATCCAGCTGCTAGTAACGGAATGGCATGCAAAAAAGCCAAAGGTGAAAATGGAAAGCCCGATAATTATCAACCATATTGAAGAAAAAAGAGTGAGTATTGCACCTGTCATTGTGATCAATACATTTACTGTAAGGACCTTTGCATATCCATATATACTTGCTTTTTTCCCCATATAAACGGAACTAAAACTACCAAACAAATAGACTAGAAATATTAATCCTATAACGGATTGACGGTATGAATATGGAGGGGAAACGAATAAAAATCCAATATAATTAAATAAGGTAACAAATCCACCCATAAATAAAAAGCCTAATATGATGAGAGCCATTAACGGCTTATTTGAAAGGTGCACTTGATATGTTTGAAAAGCGGTTTTAAAATTTATTGATGTCTTTACAACACGTTTCGGCTTTGGCATTAATAGTGAAAAACCAACGGACAGAATAAGTGCTATCATCCCAATTATGAATAAGGCGATACGCCAAGTAAATAAATCAGTTAAAATGCCTGCTGATATTCGTCCGGCAAGTCCACCAATCGTTGTTCCGCTTATGTATATTCCCATTGCAGTCCCAATTGTATTTGGATGAAATTCTTCTGCAACATAAGCCATTGCAAGGGAAGGTATTCCGGCAGCTGTTATCCCGAGAATTGCTCGAAAGATGAGTAAACTTTCAAAATTGGGTACAAAGGCAATGATAATCGATATTGCAGAAGTAAAGAACATCGAAATGTTCATAATTTGTTTTTTACCAAATCGATCTGATAAACTAGCAGCAAAAAGCATCATGATGGAAAGAAATCCCGTTGATAGTGAAACAGATAAACTAGTAATAGAAGGAGAAACTGAAAATTCATTAGAAAAAATAGGTAATAATGGCTGTGTCGTATATAATATTGAAAAGGTTACGAAACCACCAAAAAATAATGCGATACTTGCCTTGAAAAACTGTTTACTTCCTATTTGAATATACTTCATCATCTATCGCCTCGATAGAAATAATATTTTTAAATAATGATAACGTCTTTTAGATAGAATTGTCCATTTTGTTGGATGATTCACAATTTTCGTAAATATAATTTTAAAAAAATGGTCAAATTATATTTCACTTGTCCGGAAAACTTCGATATTATAAAAACATAACGATTTTCTATTGCTTAGTATGTTAAAAGGATGGGTAATAATGAACGAAGAAAATATTACACGAATCCAAATTGGAACGAAAGAATACATATTAATTGGTACTGCCCATGTTTCGAAAAATAGTGCTGAGTTAGTAAAAGAAGTAATTGAAACAGAACAACCTGATTCAGTTTGCATAGAGTTGGATCAAGGACGTTATGAATCGATTACTGAAGGACAAAAATGGCAAGATATGGACATTTTTAAAATAATTAAAGAAAAAAAGACAACATTAATGTTAATCAACTTGGCCCTTTCTTCATTTCAGAAACGGATGGCTGACCAATTTGGAATTAAACCCGGTCAAGAAATGATTCAAGCAATCGAGTCTGCAAAGGACATCGATGCAAAACTAGTTCTTGCGGATCGCAATATCCAAACCACCTTTGCTAGAGTTTGGGCGAATATTGGTTTTAAAGGAAAAATGACGCTACTTAGTGAGATCATCTACAGTATTTTTAGTAAGGAAACCATTACTGAGGAAGAGTTAGAACAAATGAAATCGAAGGATACGATTTCTTCGGTATTAAATGAATTTACAGAACATTTTCCGGAATTAAAACAACCTTTAATTGATGAAAGGGATCAATATTTAGCGGAAAAAATTCGACGGGCACCCGGAAAGAAAATTGTTGCTGTACTTGGAGCAGCCCATGTTCCTGGAATAACGAAAGAAATTCATAAACGCCAAAATTTAAATGAATTAACAAAAGTTCCACCTAAATCAAAATGGCCGAAAATCATTGGTTGGTCAATTCCTCTGTTCATTGTTGCGATCATTGCCTATACGTTTTTTATGAATCCAGATGCAGGTTTGCAACAGACGTGGAGTTGGATTTTGTGGCATGGTTCATTAGCGGCTCTCGGAGCTACGATCGCTTTAGCTCATCCTTTAGCCATCCTTACCGCATTTGTAGCTGCACCAATCACCGCTTTAAATCCGTTACTTGCAGCAGGTTTCTTTGCAGGTTTTGTGCAAGCAATAGTGAGAAAACCAAATGTTAAAGACTTTGAAACGTTATCAAACGATATCACCTCTGTTAAGGGATTTTGGCAAAATAAAGTAACAAGGATATTGTTAATTATAGTATTATCAAATCTCGGTAGCTCTTTAGGTACATTTATCGGAGGAGCGGACGTTTTACGCTTATTCTTTAAAAATATTTAATCATGCTTCTTTTGAAGAACAGCAGGGCTTTACATTGTCTTAAATGGAGTTCTGCTGATTTTTTATCTAAAATATGCGAAATTGATAAACTATACATTAATTTTTGTGGACTAGATGCAATAGTGAGGTTCAAATATTGAATTAAAGACAAATATTATAAAGGGGGAACAGAGTTGCAAGTTGAACTAACAAAATTTCGAGTGAAACAGGGGAAAAGTCATCGAGTTGACGAATGGATGAAATTCTTGAACGATCATATGGAAAAGGTGCTCCTTACATTAGAAGATGAGAAGATGTTTGTAGAAGCTATTTTTCGAGAAAAAGGAAGAGATGAAGAATATTTATATTGGTTTTCTGTTCAAGGCGAAGGAGGACAAAATGTAGAAGAATCAGAGCATTGGGTGGATCAAATCCATTTGAAATATTGGAGAGAATGTATTGATTCTAGTTTTGAACCCGTTGATTTTAAGTTAGAATCGGTTATGATTCCTGATAAGATTAAGAGTGTAATGGAAATTGGTAGGGAGAGGTAACATTGAAAATTGCAGTTATTACCGGAACGAATAGTGGGTTTGGTTTATTAACATCGATTGAATTAGCAAAAGCAGGTTACTTTGTATTTGCTACAATGCGGGATTTAAAAAATCGAAATGATTTGCTAAACAAAGCAAAAGAAGCAAAAGTTGAAAATCAAATCGAATGCGTTCAGATGGATATTACAAAATCGAATGAAGTGGAAAAAGCATATGAACAAGTGAGATATAAATTCAATAAGATTGATCTTTTAATAAACAATGCAGGTTATGCCCAAGGGGGATTTTTTGAAGAAGTAACGGATGATATGTGGGTTGAACAGTTTCAGACGAATGTTTTTGGACATATTCGTGTAACACGCACCTTTCTCCCTTTGATACAAAATAATGGTGGGGGAAAGATAATTAATATTAGCAGTGTTAGTGGTTTGTTCGGCTTTCCTGGTCTTTCTCCGTATACATCATCAAAATTTGCCCTCGAAGGCTGGAGTGAAAGTTTACGACTGGAACTGTTAGATGAGAACATTTGGGTTACAATCGTTGAGCCTGCATCTTATCAAACAAATATATGGAAGAAAGGCTTGAGTCGAATTACTAAAAAAGATGACCGTTCCTTATTTCAAAAGAAATTACTAGAACAGGCTGAACAATCAGCAATAAATGCACAAGATCCGATTCAAGTCGTTCAACTTATTTTAAAAATTGTTCATTCAAAACGTCCTAAATTGCGCTATCCGATCGGTGGAATAACTCGATTTGTTACATTAGGGAAAGCTTTAATTCCGTGGAGGTTTATTGAAACCATTGTAATTAAAGCGATAAAAAAGTAAATTCCAGTCGAGCATGACTAAAATAATTGAAGGGAGATAGATTAGAGGATATCTTTTCATTATGAAAAAAATCATTAACAAAAAAATAAATATAAACTTTATGCTTAGATCGATGATTTGTTAAATGAGCTAAGTAAGGAATGAGGCAACAATTCAAAATTGTTGAATTGTATTCGAGATATTATGACAATAAGACGAGGGAAAGCGATGGAAATGTCTTCGAACTCGACACTAGGTGAAGATGAACACGATCTTAGATATCCCTCTAAAAGATAATTTGTTGGATACCTTGAACAAATAATCCTAACCCAATTTTATCGACAAGTATACATAATCAAATTTATTGATACAGTTCTTACAATAAGTGCATATAAAAATCATTGCCTTTATGTGAAATTTATGGCAGAGTAGTATGTAGAAAAATGTCGTAACTATTAATAAGTTTGTAGGGGAACCAGTGATGCTGGTTGAGAGTACATCCGTTAGATGTAGACCCTTGAACCTGATCTGGCTAATACCAGCGTAGGGAACATACTTATGTAAATAAATTTACATATGCTATGTGTAAGCCCTAGGTTGTTCCTAGGTTTTTTTCATTCATAAGGTAATTTCTTCTTTCCTTATATACTTTTGGCCATCGTTAACCAGTATCTCAAACGTTTTAATTGGTTTCTCTCAAACTTAGTTTAGTTATGGTATTTTATGCAAAACTTAAAAATAATCAAGAAAAAAGAGAGGGAAATCAAATGAAGAAAATTTTTTCATTGTTGATCTGTCTTGGTTTACTTGCTGGTTGTGGCAATAATGAACAAGAGGGATCACCAAATAACAATGAATCAAATGAGGGGTTAGAAAAAGTCAAACTCGTGTTAGACTGGACACCAAATACGAATCATACTGGTTTGTATGTCGCACAGGATAAAGGTTTTTTTGAAGAAGAGGGACTTGATGTTGAAATTATTATGCCTGGAGAAGCAACGGCAGAAAATTTAGTTGCTTCAGCTCAAGCCGATTTTGGTATCAGTTACCAAGAAGGAGTTACCCTTGCTAGAACTCAAGATATCCCATTAGTTTCAATTGCAGCTATAATCCAACATAATACATCTGGATTTGCGTCGTTAAAAGAACAAAATATTACATCTCCAAAAGATTTTGAAGGAAAAACTTATGGTGGTTGGGGCTCACCAATAGAAGCAGCCGTTATTGAGTCATTAATGAAAAAAGAAAAAGCAAGTATTGATAAAGTAGAAATTCTCAATGTCGGAAATACAGATTTTTTTACAGCGCTCCAACAAAATATCGATTTCTTTTGGATTTATTATGGTTGGACTGGTATAGAAGCGGAGATGAGAGAAATTCCGATCAATATGGTATGGTTAGCAGATTATAGCGAGAAACTTGATTACTATACACCGGTCATTATTACAAATGAAGAGCTAATTTCGGATAATCCAGAAACTGTTCGAAAGTTTATTGCCGCAGTAGCCAAAGGATATGAATTTGCCATTAAAAATCCAGAAGAAGCAGCTAACCTTTTAATTGATGCCGTTCCGGAATTAGACGCAGAATTAGTACGAAAAAGCCAAGAATGGCTATCAGCAAAGTATCAAGATGATGCTCCACGTTGGGGTGAACAAAAGTTAGAGGTTTGGAAAAATTATGCTGATTGGATGTTTGAAAATGGTTTAATGGAAAAAGAATTAGAGGCAGAAAAAGCATTTACGAATGAATTTTTACCTGAATAGGAGTGAACAGAATGGCTAATGCGTTAGTTAGTATTCAAATCATACCACGTACGAAAAATGGGGGAGACCCTATTCCATATATTGACGAGGCAATTTCCGTAATAATAAACTCTGGTGTTAAATATCAAGTAAATCCGTTGGAGACGACAATGGAAGGCGATTTACATGAACTACTTGCTATTGTTGAAAAAATGAATGAGCGGATGGTTGAACTTGGTGCACCAAGTATCATTTCACAAATTAAAGTGTATTTTAATCCAGAAGAAGGGGCGTCAATGGACCAATTGACTGAAAAGTACAGATAATGAAAACACTAATAATCAAAGGATGGAGACCAACTTCGGTTCTCCTTCTTTTATTCATCATTTGGGAGTTTTTTGTTAAGATCTTTAATATTGAACAATGGCTACTTCCATCACCATCACACATATTTATTGAACTTGTACATGGAACAGACGTGTATTTAGAACATCTTTGGCCAACGATCCAATTATGTATTATTGGTCTTTTGCTCGGTTGTGCCATCGGTATTGTTACAGGTACCATTTTGCATATTGTTCCATTTTTAAGAGAAGCTTTTTATCCACTTCTTATTATTTCACAAAATATTCCAATTATAGTACTTGCTCCATTACTGGTAATATGGTTTGGATTTGGTATGCTTCCGAAAATCATTGTCATTATCTTAGTTTGTTTTTTCCCGATTACAATAGCCTTATTAGATGGTTTCAAGCAAATTGATCGTGATATTATGAATTATATGAAAATGGCTGGAGCAACGAAAAAGCAAATTTTTTGGAAACTAGAGTGGCCGAATGCTCTACCATCATTATTTTCTGGAATCAAAATATCTGCGACGTATAGTGTCATGGGAGCTGTTATATCTGAATGGTTAGGAGCTAGTAAGGGAATTGGAGTTTATATGCAATTATCCCAATCGTCTTTCCGTACAGATCGCGTATTTGTCGCCATCATTTTTATCATTCTAATTAGCTTACTATTGTTAGGAGCTATAATGATGTTTGAAAAATGGATGATTCGTTGGCGGCCAAGGGAGGAAAATAACCGTGAGTAAATTAGTACTAAATCATATAACCAAATCCTTTGGTAACCAAAAAATCCTCTATGATGTTACCTTTACAGTTAAAGAAGGTGAATTTATTTCCATTTTAGGACCATCAGGTAGTGGAAAAAGCACACTGTTTAACTTAATCGGTGGTATTTTGTTACCTGATAAGGGATCCATTCAATTTGATGGAAAAGAAATTACAGGTAAGCGTGGTTTTATCAGTTATATGCCACAAACACCAGCTTTAATGTCTTGGAGAAATATTTTGGACAATGTATTACTTGGACAAGAGATCGCTAGGAAACACGATCATAAAAAAGCCTATGAAATGCTTGAAAAAGCAGGACTTAAAGGTTATGAAAAACATTTCCCTTACGAATTATCAGGTGGGATGAAGCAAAGGGTATCCTTTATTCGAAGTTTACTTAGTCCGCAATCCCTCATTTGTCTGGACGAGCCTTTCTCAGCCCTAGATGAGTTTACGCGTTTCGAAATGCAAAAATGGCTGCTTTCAATTTGGCAAGAGTATAAACGAACCATTCTTTTTATCACCCATAATATTGATGAAGCGTTATACTTGTCCGATCGGATTATTGTTTTGTCAAATAAGCCAGCTACTGTCCAAAAGGAATTTATCGTTCCCTTTTTAAGACCAAGAAAAGAAGAAATACTACATTCTACTGATTTTTTACAATGGAAAAAGCAAATCTATGATGAAATTAAAAAGCATTCAGTTAACAAACATTAATAAACCATTTTAAAGTTACAGTTAGTAATGTATTATTCTCGGATTATGAATGTGCTAACTGAATTAAAAAATCCCCCTTTCATTAGAATAAAAGAGAAGTGTTTCTATTTATTTAAGGAGATGCATGCCAATTTCATGTTTATCCTTTTTATTGCGAAGTATATTAATTTTTCTATAAAATATTTAGAAAAATTCTGATTTTTTTAGTATCATAATTTAAAGAATATTAGACATATATTTTTACATCTCCAAGATTAAAAGATATAATTTAAGGATGATTAATCTTTTTATGAAAAGACTATTAGATGCCTTTTATTATTATTATTATTTAATAGCAATAATAATTTCATTCATTATTTCTGACGTTGTAGCTATCTACAACAATCAAACTTAGACAACTAGTGTCTGCTTAATTATCAATTTAATCATGCTTACCTTAACATATAATCGATTATTTATGAACAATAAAAACCAAATAACCATATTTGAAAAAATGATATTAATTAGCCTTCTTCTTATCATTTTTATAGGAAGTATATTAGTTATCCTTAATACCAATTATATATTTTTATAAAGGTAATTATATTGAAAATAGCACCTGCACTAATAGCAAGCACAGAACTAAAAATAGATAGTTTTGGGGGTGTTTTATCATTCCGTCATTAACTGATTTTCTAATAAATTTATTGAGACCGGTGAAAGAGCCTACTGAAAAAGAAATTAACGAAAATATTGTATTATTATTAGATTTTCCTTGGTTTAAAGAGATCTATGAAGTAGAAGATTTTCGTAAAATAATAGAAGATAATGAAGAGATTCGTACTCATATCGGGCGTACAAATGTAAAACGTTTGAAATTATATCCACGAAAACAATTACAATTGAAAAGTCAAATTGAAGAGTTGATTTTTTTGAAATTAGGAAATAAAAAAGGCTAGATCTTGTAACCATGATCTAGCCTTTTTAATTAAAAATAAGTGAACTCAACTAATTTGCTTTCTTCAAATGTTTGCTACGTAATTGTCCACATGCTGCATCAATATCCGTTCCTAGCTCTTGACGAATGACACAATTAATACCGTTTTTCTTCAATGTATCATAGAATTTTAAAATATTTTCCTTTTTACTCCGTCGATATTGGATATGTTCACTAACTGGATTATATGGAATTAAGTTAACGTAGGATAGCTTACTAATATCTTTTAATAGAGCAGCCAATTGTTCTGCTTCCTCAACATGATCGTTAACATCATCTAATAAAATATATTCAAATGTTATACGACGATTCTTTTTCGATAAGTAATATTTAATTGCTTCAAATAACTTTTCAATTGGAAATGCTCGGTTGATTTTCATAATTTGTGAACGTAATTCATTATTTGGTGCATGTAAGGAAACAGCTAAATTAACACGAAGATCTAAATCAGCAAACTTATATATTTTTGGTACGATACCACTTGTAGAAACGGTAATGTGTCTCGCACCGATCGCAAAAGCTTTTGGATGATTAATGATTCTTAAGAATGTTGTCAAATTATCAAAGTTATCAAGCGGTTCGCCAATTCCCATTACAACGACATGGCTCACTCGTTCTCCCTTTCCAAGGCCATCAAGATGACGTTGTACTTGCATAATTTGTTCAACTATTTCTCCTGCTTGCAAATCACGGTTTTTCCGTAGAATACCACTGGCACAAAAAGAACAACCAATATTGCAACCAACTTGAGTTGTTACACAAACAGACAAACCATAATGTTGTCTCATTAGTACCGTTTCAATTATATTTCCATCCTTTAGTTGAAGTAAGAATTTCACTGTACCATCTTTAGACTCTTGTTTAACTTGAACATTTAATGTGCTAATTTCAAAATTCTCTTCTAAAAGTTGAATGGTTTCTTTGTTTACATTCTTCATCTCTTGAAAGCTTGTTATCCGCTTTTTATATAACCAATCCCATACTTGTTGTGCTCGATATTGTTTCTGACCATGTTCAACCATCCAATCGGCCAATGCCTCTATTGTTAATCCATAAATGGATTGCTTATTCATAAATAACCCTCTTTCCATTCTACGTTTCATAAGTTTTATTGTAGCGAAAATTGATTAAGAATGCTAGTCGTCATCACTTATTATAATCATGGAAATTTTCAACCAAATATTCATAATGAATTACTTGACAAACCAATTTAATATGTTAATATAGAGAATGTTGATTTCAAATATTATTAATTAGCGATATTTGAAATCAAACAAAACAATTTAAGGAGTACTGCATCATGGGTTTTTTCAGTAATTTATTTGGTAAAGAACAAAGGGAGGATATTACAATGACAAAAGAAAATATTAAAATAGCATTCGTAATTGGAAGTAACCGCAATGGCCGTAACGCTGAACAAGTTGCAAAATACGTATATGAAAAAGCTCTCGCCCGTAACGATGAGGGTGTTACTTATGAATTAGTTGATATTGCGGACTACGATTTAGCATTTTTATATGATGCAAAAACAACTGAAACACAACAAGCTGCTGCAAAAGCTTGGTCTGAAAAAATGGCTTCATTCGATGGTTTTGTATTCGTTACTCCTGAATACAATCATGCACCAGGTGCTGCTCTTAAAAATGCAATTGACTATTTAAATGCAGAAGTGAATAATAAAGCTGCTGGATTCGTAGGATACGGTTCTTTAGGTGGAACACGTGCTCATGAACAATTACGGTTAATTTTAGCAGAACTGCAAGTAGCAACAGTGCGTACAGCAGTTACTTTCTCTTTAATGGCTGATTTCGAAAATATGAGCGAATTCAAACCAGCTGCTTATCATGATGAAAACATAAACGGTATGTTGGATCAACTAATTAACTGGAGCCGTGCACTTAAAACTGTTCGTTAATTCAAATAAAAAAGCCTAGGTCTTTGATGTGAACCCCAAAAGTTAAGTTTTTTACTATAACTTTTGGGGTGCTGTACTCATGCATCAGGCTTATTTTATATATATTTATGTACAATTCTTGTAACGGATTCTAAATAAGTTGTACCAAATAAATTTAAATGAACAAATAGATAGTATAGTTGATAGAGTAGTTTTCGTTCGCCATATTCTAGTGAAAGTGGCATGACTTCGTTGTAGGCTTTATAAAATTCTGTAGGAAAGCCTCCGAAAAGTTCTGTAAACGCAATTTCAAATTCATGATCACCGTAAAGAATTGAAGGATCAATTAAGTATGGAATCCCATTTTTACCTGTCAGCCAATTTCCTCCCCATAAATCTCCGTGTAATAGGGATGCCTTACTTTTTGGTGGTATCCACTCCTCAAGCCGTTCAAGTAATCGTTCACATTTCTTTCGTATTTGAAGTGAAAGATAATTGTTTTTGTATGCACGTTGAATTTGTGGTACAAGTCGACACTCGCGATAATAATCAATCCAATTATTATAAAAATCATTCGGTTGTAACAGATTGCCGATATATGTATCTTTTGAGTAACCAAAACCAGGGCCTGTACATTGATGCATCAAGGCTAAATTTCTTCCTAATAATTCACCCGTTTTATCGGTACGATCTCCTTCAATCCATTCCATTAATAGGTATCCGAAATGATCATTTTCTTCCCGTTTAAAAACAGTTGGAACGGCAATTGTATTTGTATTTTTAATTGATTCTAATCCTATTTTTTCTAATTTAAAAAAGTGTTTAGGAGCATTTTTTCTAAATTTCATAAAGTATTGTTGTTTTTCTGTCCGCAGTAAGTAGGCCTCATTGATATCACCACCAGAAACAGGTTTCACATTTAAAAGTGTGGAATCGTCTCCAATTGATTGTAAAGCTTTTTGAAAAATGTCTTTCATTTTTATCACCACTTTTCTATCGTTCTGTCTATAACATTAATAAATATTTTGTACAATGACAATGTTTGTTTGTTGTGTTTTTGTAAAATTAAGAATATACTAAACTTAGTCATCATAAATAAGGGGGGATTTAAAAATTGAGTAAAGTTTTAATTCTTGCTGGAGATGCAGTTGAGGCTTTAGAAATTTATTATCCTTATTATCGGCTAGTTGAGGAAGGTTATGATGTAACGATTGCTGCACCTAAAAAGGAAAAATTACAAACAGTAGTTCATGACTTTACTGGTTGGGATACATATGAAGAGAAACAAGCTTACTTCATTGAACCAAATGCACTGATTAGCGATATTAAGCCTGCAGAATTTGATGCATTGCTAATTCCAGGAGGTCGAGCTCCTGAATATCTACGTCTAGATGAAAAAGTGCAATCCATTGTGAAGCATTTCTTTGCAGAAAATAAGCCGATTGGTGCGATATGTCATGCTTCACAAATATTTGAGGCTATCCCTGAAGTTATTAACGGAAGAACGTTGACTGCATATACGGCATGTAAACCTGGGGTCGAGCTTGCTGGTGGTACATATGTAAGCGACACAACTTACCATGTTGATGGAAATTTAGTTTCTGCGCATGCTTGGCCAGATTTACCTGTGTTTATGCGTGAGTTTTTAAAGTTACTTGATAAATAATCATGGGATATCGAAAAGGTCTCTTTAACTTAGTAAAGAGACCTTTTATTAATGAATTTTTTTACACTCTTAAAAGTTACGAAGATCAAGTATAGGATCAAGTAATCGGAAATCTGTTCGCTTCATAATCTCGATAATCTTGGCAGCAGTTTGATCAGGTGAACTTAACTCACCCTTTTCTTTATATTGAATAAAAGTTTCAACACGTTCAAAATCACTTTTATCTGATTGACGAATTTTTGTCTGCATATCGGTATCAATAATTCCTGGTGCAAGCGAGATGGCTTTTACCCCATAAGGTTTGTCGCGTTGTTCAACATCTATAACTCTGGTAAAATGGTCTAGTCCGGCTTTACTACTGCAATAACTACTCCATCCAGAATATGGTTTTCTACCTGCTCCTGAAGAAATATTAATTACTTTTTTGTCAATATTACTTTCTCGAAATGTATTGATAAATTCGGATGTTAATATCATAGGTGCTGTTAAATTAACGGCTATATTTTTTGCTATTTTTTCTGCTCCATTATTTTCAACCCGACCAATCGGTTCAATTATTCCTGCGTTATTGATAAGTGTAACAGACGAAGGTGAATTCTTTATTGAACCTATAATTTTATCCATCAAATTGGCAACATCAGGGAGGTTTGCTAAATCGCATTGTATAAATGTAAGAGGAACGTTTTTAGCTTTTGCAAGTTGTGTTAATTTTTCGTTCGTTGTTCTCGCAATACAAATAAGCTCATTTCCTTCAATTATTAATTGCTTTGCCAGTGAAAAACCGATCCCCTTTGAAGCCCCTGTAATAATATATGTATGCATTTATACTTCCCTCCAAAATTATATTATTTTCATTATCGCAAAAAATGTCTGTAAAATAAATGATGCTTGAAGACTAATTCGTCAAGCACGTTTTAAAGTTTTTAGGACTCAATCTTCGTAGGAGTATTTTTGTTTCAGCTTTTTTCTTTTAACATTGACATACTGTTCTCCATATCTATGCATCTTTTGGTAAGTATATTGTTTATCCATTTTGAATCCTTCGTATTCATCAGTTGTTCCGTTACTTTATTGACTTAAGATTTATTCTCTATACAATTTTATAAAAATAGGAATATATAGTAAAAATGATAAAGCTAGAAAAGTAAACGTGATTCCCATTAAAAAGTTGGCAATAGAAGAATCCAAATTAGGAAAGGCAATCAATGATAACATTGCCATATAAAAGACAGCTGTTGAGACTTTGCCGAACCACATGGCACCGTCCAGCTTTTTTCCTTTTTTTAGTAAAATGAGTCCATTGATTCCCATAAATAACTCCTTTACAACAAATAAAGCGAAAATAATCCACATGTAGTGAAATTTGAACATTAGACAAATTGCAATGGCTGCTTGCTGTAATTTATCAGCAATTGGGTCTAAGGCTTTACCAAGTTCCGTTATTTGATTAAATTTGCGAGCGATGAGACCGTCGAATAAATCTGTTAGTGCAGAAAATAGAATAATCACAGCTGCTAAGTAATAGTCCGACGTTTCATTTGCAGTTGAATATATATAAATAAAAATGGGGAGTAAAATAATCCTTATATAGGATAAACAGTTAGGTATGGTAAAAATTTCTTTAGTCGTTAATCGCAATTTATGATCCTCCTAAAGCTTGTATAATACATATTATATTATATTGGGTTTGGAAATGATTGTATTCTTTAGAATTATTTTTATAGAATATAAAATTGGTTATAAATCATAAAGGAAGAAGCTTCAATGGGACTGATCAAAATATGCGATTACTTATGTGTATAATCATTGGTTTTTGTTACGATATTTACGGTATATGATGAATGAAAAATTATTTAAATGACAATTAATATAATCTTTTAAATGGAAGAACATGCCGCTCAGTATCTTGAAATATTTATGAAACTCAAACTATGTAAAAATAAGTTAATAAAAGATGAACGATAATAAGATTAAAAAC
>CADBNU010000179.1 GCA_902796085.1 Heyndrickxia coagulans | reverse complement strand
TCTCATAAGAAATATACGGGTAATGCATACAAAAAAATTTTTTTAAGTCGTTCAAAATGCAAGACTGGTTATAAATTAATTGGTGAGGAGTACTTTGAAAAATTTTTTGAAGAACATGGTTTTAAGGTACTGTACCCAGATGAAATGTCTATGACTGAAAAGGTCTTTTTAATAAGTAGTGCTGATGAAGTTGTTGCTACTAGTGGAACAATATCTCACTACTCGTTATTCGCCAAAAAAGACTGTAAGTTTATTATTCTAGGCAGAAATTTCAATTATTGTCCAATTTCTCAAATTATTGTCAATACGGTTAAAGGTTATGATTATCGTTTAATAGATTGCTCATATAATTTTCTTTTTTCAGATTTGTACAGCGGTGTAAGTCTTCTGTATCCTACTAAATATTGGGCGGAGTATGTTAAAGATACTTATAACGAACTCGAAATTGCACCAATGGATTCGTCTTATATTTTTGAATATATTAAGTATTTCTATCAATTTTATAAAAATACTGACTTATTCAATTTCCAATCTGAAAGTTTTGTAAGAGATTTTTTTAAAAGGTGCGGAAGACTTTTTTTTGACGAAGATTTTATTAGTTTGATCAATGATAAAAATAAGTAATACTCCTTTTTTTAAATATAACAGATATTAACTATTATGAGAGGTTATTGTATGAAAGTTGTAATTTTAGCGGGTGGTTTCGGAACTCGAATTTCCGAAGAAAGTATGTATAAACCTAAACCAATGATTGAATTAGGAGGAAAACCAATTCTATGGCATATCATGAAGTACTACTCTTCCTTTGGTTTTAATGACTTTGTTATCTGTGCTGGATATAAACAGCATGTTATCAAGGAATTTTTTGCTAATTATTTTGTTCACACTTCAGATGTCACATTTGATTTTACGAAAGGTGATGCTGTCGAAGTACAGGACAAACACAGTGAACCATGGAAAGTTACAGTTGTCGACACTGGCCTAAACACTCTAACTGGAGGCCGTATCAAACGCATAGAGAAATATGTTGATGATGACGATTTTATGTTAACCTATGGTGATGGGTTAAGTGATGTAAACTTAACAGAATTACTTAAATTCCATAAAGAAAATGGTAAAACTGCAACCATGACAGCTGTTCAGCCAGGGGGAAGATTCGGAACTCTAGAAATTAATTCAGATAATCGTATCGATAGCTTTGCCGAAAAAAAACTAGAAGATGGCGGTTGGATAAACGGAGGATTCATGGTTCTCAATAAAAAAGTATTCAGTTACATAGATGGTGATCAGACTACTTTTGAAAAAGAACCGCTTGAAAATATTTGTAAAGATGGAGAACTCGTTGCTTTCAAACATTATGGTTTTTGGAAGTGCATGGACACCTTAAGAGATAAAAATGCTTTTGAAGAACTTCTAGCTTCTAACAAGGCTCCTTGGAAAGTATGGGAATAATACATTTTTAAGAGGTGTTAAATATGAAACAAGAGTTTAATCTTTCTTTATACTCGAATAAAAAGGTATTAATTACCGGGCACACAGGTTTTAAAGGAAGCTGGATGTGCAAAATGCTGAAGATCCTTGGTGCAAAGGTTTACGGCTATTCACTCAATCCTCCAACTAATCCATCACTGTTTGAAATATCAAGTGTTATGAGTGACGTTGTTTCTTACATTGGAGACATCAGAGATTTAGCCTCACTTAAAAAGTTTTTTAACGAAGTGAAACCTGATATTGTAATTCATATGGCAGCCCAACCTATAGTAAAGGATTCTTATGTTGATCCTGTTTACACCTACGAAACAAATGTTATGGGAACCGTAAACGTGCTTGAGGCGACTAGAGCTTGCGGTTCTGTTAAATCATTTTTAAACGTTACCACCGACAAGGTCTACTTGAATAACGAATGGTGTTGGCCGTACAGAGAAGAAGACAAGCTTGATGGCTATGATCCTTATTCTAATTCAAAGTCCTGTTCCGAAATTGTAACTCACTCTTATGAAAAATGTTTCATGAAAGTTGCTGGCATAGCAACTTCAACAGCCCGAGCTGGTAATGTTATCGGTGGTGGAGACTTTGCAAACTTCAGAATTGTTCCTGACTGTGTCAGAGCAATTGTTGATGACAGTGAAATGGTTATCAGAAACCCTAATTCAATACGTCCTTACCAACATGTATTGGAACCTGTTTATGCATATCTGATGATTTGTGCAAAACAGTATGAAGACGATTCATATTCTAGTGCCTATAACATAGGACCTAATGAAACGGATTGTATTACTACAGAAAATTTGGTGAGGACATTTAACAAATATTACGACAACAGACTGAAAGTGGTTATTCAGCCGGACAATGGTCCTCATGAAGCTAATTTATTGAAGCTTGAATGTTCAAAAGTAAAGTCTGTATTCGGATGGCAACCTCGTTGGACTGTCGAACAGGCTGTAGAAAAGGTTACTGAATGGGCTAAAGCATGGATTGACGGTGAAGACATGTCAGCCTTTACGGAAAAACAGGTAAAAGAATTTTTAAATATATAGTTGGTTGAATAGTAATGAAAAAAGTAATAGTTACGGGAGCTAATGGATTTGTTGGTAGTAATCTAGTAAAAAAGCTTCTGTCAGAAGGAATTGAGGTTATTTCTGTTGATCTCCCTCAGAGTTCTAATAATATTCCTTCCGGTTCAAGATTTGTATCAAGTGATTTTTCTGATTTAAACAAGCTGTTTGACGAAATCAATTCTGCAGATGGCGATATAGATGCGTTGTATCATTTCGCGTGGAGAGGTGTTAACGGCCCTGATAAGAACGATCCATATATTCAATTAAATAACCTTAAGATTATGCTCGATGCGGCAAGTCTTGCAAAGAAACTGAGTTGTAAGAAATTTCTTTGTGCAGGCACCGTTGCTGAACAATCCATAAAAAGTCTATCTCATTTAAATAAATCCAATCCAGGAATTATGTATGGAACGTTTAAGCATAGTGCAAACATTATATTGGAGTCCTATTGCAAGACAATAGGTTTGAATTTTGTTTGGATGCAGTTTTCTAACATTTATGGTCCTTCAAACAAAACAGGAAACATACTCAGTTATACGATAAATCAAATCAATAATGATATGCCTGCATTATTTGGCCCAGCAGATGCCATGTATGATTTTATTTTTATAAACGATTTGATCGAAGCTATTTATCGTATAGGTTGCATTGATAATCGTAAGAATTTTTATTTTGTTGGCTCTGGCTCCCCAAGACTCTTGAAGGAATATTTACAGGAATTAGGTCAGCTATTAAACAAGCAGGATTTAATCAAAATTGGCGCGAGAGAAGGAGACGGAGTTGTATATACCTCTGAAATGTTTGACAGTTCAGAACTGACTGCAGAAATCGGTGACTATGTATCGACTCCTTTTTCCAAGGGCGTACTGACTTTGGTTAATTAAGGAAAAGGAACAATAATATGATTACTCCATTTAAATTTACAGAAACATCTATAAAAGGCTTATTTGAAATTCAACCATTTAATGCTGACGATGTAAGAGGATGCTTTACTAAAGATTATTCAAAAGAAGTTTTTGAGAATAATGGCATTAACCATGATCTAAAAGAAGTGTTTTATACCACTTCCCATAAAGGTGTTATAAGAGCTCTTCATTTTCAGCGAGTTATGCAACAACCTAAACTGGTTAGGTGTATTTACGGACACGTTTATGATGTCGTGGTTGATTTAAGAAAGGATAGTCCAACTTTTAAACAGTGGTTAGGCTTTGACCTTATAGGTGATAAGCATAATGAGATTCTTGTT
>CADBNU010000178.1 GCA_902796085.1 Heyndrickxia coagulans | reverse complement strand
ATTAGTCCTGTTGCGTTAACAGATCTTGGGGTAAAATATGTCATTATCGGTCACTCTGAACGACGTGAAATGTTTAATGAAACCGATGAGACAGTGAATAAAAAGGTTCATGCAGCATTTAAACATGATTTAACGCCGATTATGTGTGTTGGTGAAACTCTAGAGCAACGCGAATCAGACAAATGGCGTGAAATCATTCATGAACAAGTAACAGCTGGACTTTCCGGATTGTCAAGTGAACAAGTAGCAAAAATGGTTATTGCTTACGAACCAGTATGGGCTATCGGTACTGGCAAAACGGCAAGCAGTGATGATGCAAATGAAGTTTGTGAATATATTCGTTCTGTTGTTGCGGAACAGTTTTCTCAAGAAGCAGCAGAACAATTGCGAATTCAATATGGTGGTAGTGTGAAACCAGCCAACATTGCTGAATTATTGAGTAAACCTCATATTGATGGTGCTTTAGTTGGTGGTGCCAGCTTAGATCCACAATCATTTCTTCAATTATTGGAGGCAGGAAAAAAATGAGTAAATCACCAAAGGCCTTAATCATCCTTGATGGTTTTGGTTTGAGAGATAAAGTAGAAGGAAATGCAGTTGCACAAGCGAAAAAACCGAATTTTGATCGTTATTGGAATGAGTTTCCTCATGCAACATTGCGGGCTGATGGTGAAGCGGTAGGACTTCCTGAAGGACAAATGGGAAATTCGGAAGTAGGCCACTTAAATATTGGTGCCGGTCGCATCGTTTATCAAAGCTTAACTAGAGTAAATCTGTCCATTCGCGAAGGTGAATTCGATAAAAATGAAACTTTCTTAAATGCGATTCAACATGTGAAAGATAAAGGATCGAATTTACACATTTTCGGTTTACTATCCGATGGTGGTGTTCATTCTCATATTCATCACTTATATGCTTTGTTACATTTAGCGAAAAAACAAGGTCTAAAAAATGTCTATGTACACGGGTTTTTAGATGGACGTGATGTAGGACCACAAACGGCTAAACGCTATATTCAAGAAACATTGGAAAAAATGGATGAATATGGTGTTGGTCAATTTGCGACGATCTCTGGTCGTTACTATGCAATGGACCGTGATAAACGTTGGGATCGTGTTGAAAAGTGTTATCGTGCTATGGTATACGGTGAAGGACCAACATATACAGATCCACTTGAATTAGTAGAGGACAGTTATAAAAATGGGATCTATGATGAGTTCGTTATTCCATCGGTCCTTGTAAAAGAAAATGGTGAACCGGTGGCAACGGTGAAAAATAACGATGCTGTTATTTTTTACAACTTCCGTCCAGACCGGGCCATTCAAATTTCCAATACGTTTACGAATAAAGAATTCCCTTCCTTTGATCGCGGACCGAAACATCCTGAAAACTTATATTTCGTATGTCTAACGCATTTTAGTGAAACAGTTGACGGGTATGTTGCTTTTGAACCGACGAATTTAGACAATGTTCTAGGTGAAGTTCTATCTCGTAACGGTTTAAAACAATTGCGAATTGCGGAAACAGAAAAATATCCACATGTTACGTTCTTCTTTAATGGTGGAAAGGAAGATCCATTCCCAGGAGAAGATCGAATTTTAATTGATTCACCAAAAGATGTAGCAACATATGATGAAAAGCCAGAAATGAGTGCCTATGAAGTGACAGATGCCTTAATCAATGCCATCAATGAGGATAAATATGATGCGATCATCTTGAATTTTGCTAATCCAGATATGGTTGGGCATTCAGGTATGTTAGAACCAACCATTAAAGCTGTTGAAGCGGTGGATGAATGTTTAGGTCGAATTGTCGATCGGATTCTAGAAAAAGACGGTGAAGTAATTATTATTGCCGATCATGGTAATGCAGATGAAGTCATTACAGAAGATGGAAAACCGCAAACCGCTCATACAACCAATCCAGTTCCAGTGATTGTAACGCGAAAAGGTATTACGTTACGAAAAGATGGTATATTAGGTGATGTGTCACCAACTATGCTTGATTTGTTTGGAATTGAACAACCTAAAGAAATGACAGGAAAATCTTTAATTGTAAAATAAATCTTATGTCATGTAATTAACGATATAAAAACATAAAGGAGAGATATTTTATGCCAACAATTATCGATGTTTATGCACGTGAAGTACTAGATTCCCGTGGTAACCCAACAGTAGAAGTAGAAGTAACAACAGAATCAGGTGCCTTTGGTCGCGCTTTAGTACCAAGTGGTGCATCAACAGGTGAATACGAAGCAGTAGAACTTCGTGATGGTGATAAAAGCCGTTTCTTAGGTAAAGGTGTATTAAAAGCAGTTGAAAACGTTAATGAGGTGATTGCACCAGAAATCATCGGTTTCAACGTGTTAGACCAAGTAGGAATCGATAAAGCAATGATTGAACTTGATGGAACACCAAACAAAGGTAAATTAGGTGCGAACGCTATTTTAGGTGTTTCTATCGCTGTTGCGCGTGCAGCTGCAGATTTACTTGGTGTTGAACTTTATCAATATCTTGGCGGTTTCAATGCAAAACAATTACCAGTTCCAATGATGAACATTTTAAACGGTGGAGCACATGCTGATAGTACTGTTGATATTCAAGAGTTTATGGTAATGCCTGTCGGTGCTGAAAACTTCCGTGAAGCTTTACGCATGGGTGCTGAAATTTTCCATAGCTTAAAATCTGTTTTAAAAGAAAAAGGTTACAACACTGCTGTTGGTGACGAAGGTGGATTCGCACCAAGCCTAAAATCAAATGAAGAAGCACTAGCAACGATTGTTGAAGCTATTGAAAAAGCGGGTTACAAACCTGGTGAAGAAGTTTTACTTGCAATGGATGTAGCTTCTTCTGAACTCTTTAATAAAGAAGACGGAAAATATCACTTCCCAGGTGAAGGTGT
>CADBNU010000177.1 GCA_902796085.1 Heyndrickxia coagulans | reverse complement strand
GCTTCACTGCTCCCGTCCTATTTGTAAATAGATATATATAATTTTCTTACAATGCGCAAAATTTTTGAAAAAAATGTGGATTTATTTTGGAGTAATGGGGAAAGTGAAAAATTTGAATTATATGCGAAACCACGTGAAAAACGATGTTTTTTGCTATGGTGTTTTGAAAAATATTGTTATCTTTTGATTAAAAAAAGAGTTTTTGCTCTTGCCTTCTATTCGAAATCTCGAAGTTTCACATATGTGAGAGCAAGGCGAACGCTCTCGCAGATATGCTGTTATTGCGGTGTGGGGCGTTTGCGTATATCATGTATAGGCATTCGAGATCCTCGGTTAGGTAAATGCAACGATCTGCGCCCTTTTTGTATTATTTCAAAATCGACGAAATTATTGCTCGCAGGGGAGAAACTCTATTAGTGTAAAATAATGGAGGCTTTCATGGCTAAAATAATGAATGTAGGCTTAACATCGCTGTCAATTATTTTTATGACATTGTCATTTGCTGTAGCTGGCGAACTTCATCCTGGTCTGAAGAATGCGATTGATAACGGTGATTACAAGACTGCGAAAAACCTAGTAGAAAAGGTTGGTGTGACGGATGTTTATTGTCCTGGTTCTTTAAGTGTAAAGGATGCCGAAAAAGTTTATGGAAGCATTCTTAAGAAAAATCCTCTTGCTATATTAGATGGAAATGGTCTTTCCTTTGATTTTAGCATCAAGTATGCCGAAGAAAAGTGTAATGGTTCACAGTATGAAGATGTGAAAATATGTTATCAGTGGGTGATGAATCAAAAACAAATAAAAAATGATTTGTGGAAGAGAATGTTTGATAAATGGTTTAAGGAAGGTAAAGGACTTTGCTTAAACGCAGAAACAATGAATAATTGCCTGTTGTATGTTAATTCCAAATCTGATTATAAAGATAAAATGGAAATTATAAGGCAAGTTGAAAAAAAGAAGCTAATCAAATTTGAAGGAACTTTTGAAAAAGATACTGTTGTTAAGGAACCAATTCCGAAGGATCAATGTCTGTTGAACCTTAAGGACTTTGAACAAATGCAAACTTTGTTTATTGGCGCTAAGCAGAATGCGACTGGAACATTTGAATTTCCTTTTGGTTTTTGTTCGTTTAATGGAACTAAGCAGGCTATCAATACATGTGTGAAAAAATTACATGAGGCGGTTAAAGATGCTGAAAAGAAATGTAAAAATGGAAAAATGACTAAAGATGTCAAGAAAACTATAAAAAGGAAAGGACGTGTTTTCCCGCTCGAATACGAAATGATGGAAATTAGGCAAAATTTGTTGGCTGCCAAATGGTATGAAATGGGTGATGAATGGTGGGAAAATTTCACTTTGCTGTCAAAATATTTGGATGGCCCTAAAGAAAAAGATGTTGTTGATGAAATGAAACAAAAATATTCGTCGAAAGGTGATTTTGATATTACTGAACTTGTTAGAAATTGCAAAATATACCCGAATATTGATAAGAGTGTGAAGAAAGTGTTTGGGTTTGAAGCTTTTTCCTGTAGTCAAATAAAGCAAGATTATACGGCTTTTGCGGAAAAACTTTGTAAGGAGAGTGAAAGAGATTGGATTAAGGTGTTGCCACTTTCTTTAAACAAATCAGTATCTATAGCGATTGTTTGTGATAAGAAAATAAAAAAGGTTAGACAAGGGGATTATTATGAAACGGAGACAGGTCGTCTATGTGACGAAACTATGAATAGCTGGATTGATACGGCTCATGATGTAGTTTGTGACAGAAAAATTGGAAAATTTAGAAGTACTTATGACCTAGAATCGAAAATGGGAATGCTGTGTGAAGACCCGAAAGAAAGTTGGATTGATACGACGAAGAATATTGTTTGTGATAAGAAAACTGGAAAATTTAGATTAGCGGATGACGCTGAACGGTTTCTAAAAAGACTTTGTGAAAAGCCTGAAGAAAGTTGGATTGATCCAGCATATCCTCATGTTGTCTGTGATAAAAATTTAGGAAGGTTTAGAACTGCGAATGATTTTGAATCTGGAGCAGGAAAACTTTGTATAGAACCAAAGGAAAGCTGGATTAGTGAATCTCATAGAATTGTTTGTGATAAAAAAATAGGTGAATTTAGGGCTGCCAATCATTTTGAAGAAAAAACGGGAAAACTTTGTGAAGATCCGCAAGAAAGTTGGATTAATGAAACAAAAGAGGTCGTTTGTGACGATAAATTGGGAACATTTAGGGTGGCTAATAAAGTAGAACATGAAGCTGGTTTGTGTGTGAAAGAAATTTATGGAAAGGAATTTCAATCTTTTACATGTGTAGATGGTGTCTGGCAGAAAACGAAATTTGCTAACACAGATGGTGTTGTTTTTGAAAATGGAAAAATTGTGAGCGGAAAAGTAAACGATAAGTACAAGTATTTTAAAGATTTTAGAGATGGACAAGTATACCGCGTTGTAAAAATTGGTAACCAAATTTGGATGGCGGAAAACCTTAATTTGAATTATAATAGTTGTGGAAAAAGTGATGGCAATCTTGAAGGCGCTCAATACCAATATAATTTTGTAGCAAAGAATGTCTGTCCGCAAGGTTGGCATATCCCAGATACAACTGAATGGAATAAGCTTTTCTCTTTTGTTGGCGGAGCTGGAGTTGCTGGGAAAAAACTCAAATCAAATTATGGCTGGACTGTAGATAATAATGGCTCTGACGATTATGGTTTTTCTGTGTTCCCTACAGGGTTCAGGAGGTTTTGTGGTGACGAAGCCCGTAATTGGCAATCATTTGCATCTTTTCTGTCATATCCATATGATGAAAATGGATTTTATGTAAATTTCGAAGAATCATCAGGTGCGGAAATAGGTCAATTCTCTGGCCCTCGTGAACGAAATGTTATGTCAGTTCGTTGCGTAAAAGATTACGCGAAATAAGTAATGCTCTAGTTTTATTATTTTACGCCCATGCCGTTGCGGTGTGGGCGTATTGTTTGTGTTTACATCAAATTCTTGCCTTTTTCTACTTGGCGCTCTTTCAGAGCGCATTGAGTACGGTTCGGCAATGCCCAAATAACAAGTTTTTGCGGTTTCTCACCTTGCTCACTTTTGCCGCTGCTCTCGCCTTTTGCTAAATTTGCTCTCGAAAATTTAATGTGGGGTGTTTGCCCCTGAGGTTCAATCATGTTTCGTGAAGTAAAGAAAGAAGAGACCTTC
>CADBNU010000176.1 GCA_902796085.1 Heyndrickxia coagulans | reverse complement strand
GTTATGAAAACAGAAACTCAGTTGATCTTGTGAAAAAAGTGTTTTCAGAGACATTATGAAAACAGAAACTAAACCGATTCCGAGTAAAAAGTGCATTCATCGACCACACGAAACCAAAAACAATGGTAGTTTCATACAAAAAGTGTGTTCATCGACTTTATAAACAAAGACTACCCTCGTTTCAAGCAAAAAAATGAGTTCATCTCCTATATGAACGCAGAATCTCAGTTCGTCTCAATATCAAAGTGCGTTCAAACGGTTGATGAACTCCCATTTCAAATATATATTCTACAGATCTATTCAATTTCAATCCCTCGAATGCCCTCTAACAACATATCCTGTTTATTTTGACCAATTAAGTAGAGCTGGTGCATTGGTCTTGTCATGGCGATATACAATAATTTTAAATCAAGTTCATCACGAGTATAGGTTTCATCCATTACAACAATCAAAACAGCGTCAAACTCTAAACCTTTTGCTAAATAAGATGGGACAATCACGATATGATCGCTTTTAATTTCTTCATTTTCTTTTAGTAATTGAATTGGTGGTTTCGACTTATCTGTCAATAATTTTCTTATCTTCTTGCATTCAGGGTCTGTTTTTCCAATAATTGCAATGGATCTGTAACCGGCTGCTTTAGCTTTCCCAATAGCATCTACCATGATCTCCACTAAGTCAAGAGTGGAATTGTATTCAATATATGTTGGCTTCTTGCCATGGCGCACAACGGGTTCAACTCTCGGCAAGTCTTCTTTCATTAAACTTAAAATTTCGTTAGCCACATTCATAATCTCTATCGTCGTCCGATAACTTTTTTGCAAGGTCACGTAATTGGCTTCAGGAAAAATCGCTTTCCGTAAATATTCCCAAGACTTCAATCCCCGGTACGAATGAATACCTTGTGCCAAGTCACCAACGATCGTAAACATCTCTGTTTCGAGTCCTTTTTTCAAAGCGTACAATTGAAAATAACTGTAATCTTGGGCTTCGTCGATGACAACATTTTTTGCTTTAAATTGTTTATCAATCCCAAACAATTTATGTTGCATATAAAAGAGTGCAGCTAAGTCCTCCCATTCAACTTGGTTATGAGCAAGCAAGTTTGCATTATATTGAAACATGAACTTTGCTTGTTCGTTTGTGAGCAATCCTTTGCCATATTCCGCAAAACGTTTAAAATCGGCAAATAGTTCCTTGTAATAGCCGATAAGCGTATTTCGTTTAATTTTCCCCATATAACTTTTAACCGCTGTTTTAATGCTATTTTCAATTTGTTTCAATCGTTCATCCTTCGTATCCATCAATTGAACAACTTTTGTTTTCCGCTTTTCTGCATTCCGAATGTTGAGTGCACGGTCGAGTTGTTCATCGTATTTTTTGGCCAACTTGTCAAAAATTACTTTTTTCTTTTGACGGACATCGGTTTGTAATACGTTTTTAATTTTTTCGAGCCGTTTATAATATGGAAGATAATTGTAGTCTTTTAAAAATAGATATTGTAATCGTTTTCCAGTAATTAAACGATATTTATCTAAATAAAAATCGTCCCGTGGACAAAGTTCACTACGAAGATCTTTTAAATAACGGTCGATCAGTTTTGTATATTTTAGTGAACCTTTAAAATAAGATAGCCATTTCACCATTTGTTCATCTTCAATTTCATGGTTAATCAATCCTATTAGTTTCTTTTCTGGTTTCGTCACTTTCACTTTTTTCCCGATGCATTTGCAAACAAAATCTACATATGTTGTCTGCCGAATTTTATCAACGCCTAATTCTGGTAAAACATCAGCAATATAGCCGATAAACATATGGTTGGGGGCAATGATCATGAGTTGTTCGGGTTCGAAACGGTCGCGGTATCGATAAATAAAATAGGATAAGCGATGGAGTGCAATTGTTGTTTTCCCGCTTCCAGCGGCTCCTTGAACGATGATCGGTTTATTCAAATCAGCTCGAATTACACGGTTTTGTTCTGCTTGTATTGTGGTGATAATTTCGGTTAAACGGGTATCAGCTTT
>CADBNU010000175.1 GCA_902796085.1 Heyndrickxia coagulans | reverse complement strand
TTTACAGGTATTAACAAAGAAGGCTTTCGATTATTTAGCCTTTGTTGAAAAGAAAATGTAACAATCCTTTTTGGATTGTTTTTCTTTTGGAAGAATATGCTTTTTATGGTAGTATGGTTGATTATTATATGTTTATAAAACTAGAAATGGAGATGTGTTGTTTACGTTACAGCCATATTATATTTCTAGAGAAGAAATAAATAGAATTCTTAAAGAAAAATTCGAAAGCGAATTTGAATTGTTTTTGTGATACTAAGCTTAGTTGGTATAGTCCTGGCAAAGTAACACTTTTTGTTATTAAATTAAGAAAATAAAAAACTGGGGCATCATGCCCCAGTTTTGAGCTTTTCTTCAAATAATTTCTTTAAGAATTTTTATTCTTCTAAGCGATAATTACTCATATATTCCCTTATTAATTGTTTTGATACACAACTGTATAATCTCCGTCATTGGATGGATCAATAGTTATCTTGTTGAAATCCTCTTCAGTGCCTGCATAATATACAATTAATTTTGTTGATAATTGGTTATCGCCAAGAGCATTTTTTTTAATTGTTGTGACAGAAGTAGGAAGATATATAGATCCAAAATTGGTAGTAGCAAAGAAATGTTCACCAATTACTTTAAGATTGCTTGCATTAGTAAAATCTATCTTTTCAAAACCAGAATAATATAAACTAAAATTCATTTCTTCAACATCTTTTCCTACATGGAATGTACATATACTATCTGGTGATAAATAGTAAAATAAATTTCTGGTTCCTGTTAAATTCTTGGCATTGAAATAAACGTTAGTGACTTCATATAGAGATTCAAATGGTGTTTTTTGTAATCCCATTTCAGTCTCTGCTGTCTTTATTGTGCTTGGGATTATTATTGTTGTAATACTTTTACATCCTTGACCTTTAAAAGTATTTTTCATAAATATCTTATTTATTTCTACGGATGTAACACTATCACTAGTCCATGTGTAGTTTTTAGATGGTATATCTAAAATATCAGTGGTTTTATATTCTGGATTTATTGCAGTAATTGTACTTTCTGAAATTATGAACTTTTTATCATATATAGCATATAAAGTAATCTCGTTTGCTGATGTATCATTGCTTGTGATTTCGAATTTCTCATTTAAATTGAATTCGACTTCGCCATTTCTAGTAGTAGACCAACCCTTAAAAATATACCCGTCAATATTTGTTTTATTTTCCATTATATCTGATGGGTTTTCAAAATATGAGTCGTATGTAATATCATATTCTTCAGTTAATTCTTCATCACCTGATAAATTATTATTAAATGTAACTTTATAGTTGTTAGGTGTTAGTAATACATTAATTGTTTTATTTTCTTTTATATTTTGTAATATCGTTTCATCTTGATCCCAAGAAGTAGTATATCCTTCTTTAGCAAAAGGATCATCAAAATTTTCTAGATTTTCACCATAAGGTACTTTATAAACGATATCGTTTTTACCTTCTGATTTAAAAGTGACAGTATATATTTCTTTTGCAACTGTAATACGAATCGTGTTATTTTTTAAAGAATAAATATCTGTATTGTTTGTTAACGATACGGTTGCAGTATAATTACCAACTTCCTTAATTTCACTGCTATAATTTATTGTAAAATCTGCTGGGAAGTTATCTAATAAACCGTTAATTACAGGATTTATTGTTTGAACATCACCATTGTATTTTAAAGAATATGATGTTTTGTCCAGCGTTAATTCTTTTTTATTTATTGTTAGTGTTGCTTTCATATCAGGTATTGCTTCATAACCTTCCTCGCCTGTAAAAGTAGCAGTTACAGAATAGGAACCAACTTCTTTAAATGTATTGTCGGTATAACTAACTTTAACTCCTTGAGGCAATGCACCTGTTATTTCTAAACTATGATTTTGATTATCAAATTCAACGATTTCATCAATGAATTTTACATTACTCATATCGTATTTTTTTATAGATGGAGTATTTTTACATCCAACAAGAATTAACAATAGAGTTACTAGCATTGTAAAAATTATAAAATTCTTTTTCATTTTGGCATCTCCTTTAGATGAAATATAAATAATTATACAAGAATAACCCGTAAAATACAAGAATTACCGGTAAAAATGCAATAATCAACTTAAGGTGATTCTAATGTATTTAAAGAGATTGAAAGATTTAAGAATAGATAATGATATGACTCAAAAAGAATTAGCAGATAAATTAGGAATATCTCAACAAACATTATCGGATTATGAAAAAGGAAAGTATGACTTGCCTAATGATTTATTACTAAGATATGGTAATTTTTTCAAAGTTTCGTTGGATTATATTTTTGAAAGAACGGATAATAAAAAGGTGTTATAAGACAATTTCTAAATAAATTGTTTCAGACCGTTGACAAACCACTACTTTATTGGAACAATCCAGTAGGTAGTGGTTTTTTCTATGCATAAATGAATAATACAAAGCAAAATAAAAGGAAGGTAGCATATACCTATGCCATCATTGCCTTCCATTTAGCCATATCTATAAAAGTACAATTGTCATAAAAAAACTGTTGAAACCAACATAATCGTTAGTTTGTCAACAGTCTGAAATCCTGGAACACTAGTATTTATGTATTTATTCCTCACGCTCTACAATTGTTAAATCATTTAATACTTCTTTAGGATAGTAATTCTCATTATTTAAACTATTTGAAATGTAATAAAGTAATGAAAAATCAGGCCATGCTAAAGGTAAGTATTCATCATTTAGATGAATTCCTTCTATTTTCTTATATTCTTCACTCATTTCTAAGGCTCTATCTAATTGATTAGAATCATTTAATACATATGCCTCATGATATCCAAAGGATTGTTGTCTTGTTCTATCACAATCCATCTTTTTAGTAACTATACCATTATTAAACTCTAAGCCTATTTGATTATTCATTTCTACAACAATATAGGTATCATCCTTCTTATATCCAGTAGTATAAGAAAGATCAAAATAGTTTTCCTCATAAATACAATTTCCTATACTTTCACTAAGTAGGGTATTCATATATTCTAAATTAGAGGACAATAAAAAATATCCCTTTGTTTTTCCACTTACCTGCTTATTTTGATAATAATCGTATCTAGATTCTACACCATGACGTTGATAATCTAAGCTATCCATAGGAAAGCTATTATAGCTAATGGAATATAGAACCGTATAGCTATTATCCACCTTAGCTGTTTCCATAGAGATTACTCCTCTTTCCTCTCCTTCAATCCACATGCTTTCAAAATAGGATAGATTAAATGTGCTAAAATCAATAGTTACTTTCTTATATATCTTTACACAATCCTTATTTATATGATTAAGTCCATGATATGAATAGTTTGTTGTTGTGGTTAAGGATTTATATTCCTTTTTAATATCCTCTTCCTTTTTAAATGTAGTATTATTTAAAAAATCATCCTTTTGAATTGATTCAAGCTTAGTAAATCCTTCTACATTAATAGCTTCAGCGATTATGTTATTAGACTCCATAATAAAACTTGAAGTTTCACTAGTAGATATATTATACTCCTCATTAATTTGTGATAAATCCTGCTTTGCACAAGCCCCTAATGAAAAAGCTAAAATACCAGCTGCAATAGGCAGCATAAATTTTATTAATTTTCTCATATAACTTTTCCCTCCATTTATATAAACGATAGAGCTAATGATTTTTTTAAAACCTTTTTAAATTAATAGAAAAAAATTGATGAATCACTCATCCATTACAGACCGTTGACTAGGTTGTCAACAAACTGTAACAATCCTTTTTGGATTGTTTTTCTTTCTAGATTCCTTGGTTTTTATTTGATTTAAGCTTCTTTGTATTATACAATGTAAATACCTAAAGTAAGGGAAGTGGTTTAATGCTAAAGGTTATATTAAATAAGCATGAAGAGGATAATATATTCAATGGTTATCCTTGGGTTTTTAATAATGAAATAATTAATTTTGAGGGTACTATAGAAAATGGTAAGGTATGTAGTGTATATACCTTT
>CADBNU010000174.1 GCA_902796085.1 Heyndrickxia coagulans | reverse complement strand
GGCATTGATATGGTCATTCATATTGATCCGAGTAAGGATATAGATGAGAGATTAAAACAAAACGAGGGAATAGAAAAAGGGGACGAGTAACTATCCCCTTTCCGATTTTATTTTTGTCTTTTAAATCACTGAGAAAGGATGTTCTTGATACTTTTTCATATCATCCCCTTAAAACTTCTCTTTATTTCGCTCTTAACATCGCATCCATCATCCGCGCTAACTCAACATTTAACTTAACATTATGAACCCGCATCATCTGAATTCCTTTCGTAATTCCAAGACAAGTTGTTGCCCCCGTTCCAATATCTCGTTCATCCGGTGGCAAATCAAGCACATGACCAATGAATCGTTTACGGGAAGTAGCAAGTAAAATCGGATAACCTAAAGTATGAAACTCTTCCAAATGATTCATAACATACAAATGTTCTTCCATTGATTTAGCAAATCCTAAACCTGGATCAAGAATGATATTTTCTTTCCTAACTCCTGCCGTTAAGGCAATATCAATACTTTCCTCTAAATCTCTTTTCATATCATCAATAATGTTCGAATAATGAGCCTCTTCCTCTTTGCGATTATGCATTAGAATAATCGGAACATCATATTCGGCCGCCACATTTGCAATTTCAGGATCTTTTTTTGCACCCCAAATATCATTTATCATGTCTGCACCTGCTTCCAATGCAGCTCGAGCAGTCTCTGCTTTATATGTATCTACCGATATTGGGATACTTATTTTTTCTCGAACAGCTTGTATAACAGGCACGACCCGCTCGATTTCTTCCTCCGTTGAAAGCGGGGTGTGACCTGGTCTTGTTGATTCACCACCAATATCAATAATATCTGCACCATCTTTTTCCATATTCACTGCATGACTTAAAGCTTTCTCAAGACTTGTATATTTTCCACCATCGGAAAATGAATCTGGCGTTACATTTAAGATTCCCATAATATAGGTTCGTTCCAATAAATGATAGGTTTTCGTTTTTGTTTTTAAAATCATGGGAGTCATCCTCTCGATATATATTTAAAAATTTTCTTTTATTATATAAATTCTTCTATATCATATCATAGTTCAAAAAGGATTGATCTTAACAAAAAAAAGAATCCATCCTTTTTAATGAAGACAGATTCCTTAATAAAATTTTAATGAAAGTTTTCTAGCTCTTTTCTTTGTTGAAATTCAGCTTTTATTTCAGCCAAAATATTTGGTTCATATATTAAACGTAAAGCTGTTAAAGCAAGAGCTTTGGCACCTGTAATAAGGGCATAATCACCTCTTTCAGATGCTGATGCTTCTCTAAATTCATCTGTATGAGCCACAAGATCATCTGGCCCAATCTTTATATATGGGTGAATGGTTGGAACAACTTGACTAATATTACCTGCATCAGTCGAACCTATACCTTGTTTTTGATCATGAACCGTCTCCCCAAGTTCTTCAATGACTTCTTGAAAAACTCTATTAAAGCGATCATTTAATAACAAATTATCAACTTCATTTTGAAAAGCTGTAATTTTAACCTTCGCACCAGTTGCCAATGCCGCAGCTTCTGCAATGGCTTTAACACGTTTTGTTACTCCATTCAAACGATTTCTTGTGGAAGCTCGTATAAAAAATCGAGCTTTTGCATATTCAGGTATAATATTTGGTGCATCACCGCCATGGGTTATGATTCCATGAATACGGACATCATCTGTTACATGTTGTCTAAGTGCATTAATTCCATTAAACAATTGAATAACTGCATCAAGTGCATTTATCCCTTCATGTGGTGCAGATGCAGCGTGACTAGATTTCCCAAAAAATTCAAAGTCAAGAGGATCAACTGCAAGAGATGGCGACGTTAAACTAGTTTTACCACTCGGATGAATCATCAATGCCGCATCGATCCCTTCGACTAATCCATGCTTTACAAAACTTCCCTTCGCACTACCATTCGGTCCACCTTCTTCTGCAGGCGTTCCTAATACAATTGCCTCCCCACCTACTTCTTCAAGAACTTTACTTAATGCAATTGCAGCTGCTGTACTCATCGTCCCTATAATATTATGACCACAAGCATGACCAAGACCAGGTAAGGCATCATATTCTGCTAAAAATGCTATAGTAGGACCTGCTTTATTTGATGTTTTCTTTGCAATAAAAGCTGTATCGTGTCCTGCTACTCCCTTTGTGACTGAGAAACCTTCATTTTCTAGTAATTCCGTTAATAAACTAGATGCAAAAAATTCTTGGTTTCCAATTTCTGGGTTTTTATGGATTTTATGGCTTGTAGAAATATAAAGCTCTTTATTTTTATCAATATTTTCTTTTATTTTTTCTACTAAACTTGTTTTTACTGCTTTCACTGAGACCACCCCTTTTATTTCATTGTTTCTCTGTAATAGATTTTTACCATCCTATTTTATCTAACGGAACAAAAGTTGGAATTAATGCTCCATCGTATTCTTTTTTAATAAATGTAGCGGTGTCTTCTTCTTGGAATAACTCTGCAATTCTTTTTAAAGTTGGATTATCTTTATCTTCCGCACGTACAGCAATAATATTTAAATAGTTAATTGCTGTTTCACTTTCAAGATAAATGGAATCCTTAACAGGGTTAAATCCAGCATCAATGGCAATTCCATTATTGATGATAGAGGCAGCAACATCTGGAAGTACCCTTGGTGTTTGTGCAGCGACCATTTGTTCAAGTTTTAAGTTTAAAGGATTATCAACAATATCAGTCTCAAGATTTGTTAAATTACCATCATTGCCATCTCTTAATTTGATGAGCCCAGCTTCTTCTAACAATAGTAACGCCCTTCCCCCATTTGATACATCATTTGGAATCGCAATCGTACTATTTTCAGGTATATCTTTTACATCTTCATATTTTTCTGAATAAAGTCCCATAGGAGCAAGAACTGTTGTTGCAATTGGTACTAAATCTAAATTATGTTCATCAATAAATTGGTTGAAATAAGCAATGGTTTGAAAAGCATTCGCGTCTAATTCCCCTTCAGCAAGGGCAGTATTAGGCTGAACATAATCATTAAATGATACAATTTCAATTTCAATTCCTTCTTTAGCTGCCTTTTCAGCTACATAATCCCATTGTCTCGTGTCAGTCCCACTAATTCCTACTTTTACTTTTTTCGTCTCATCATCGGATGAGCAAGCAACTGTAAATAAAACAATGAATAAAATGAATATACCAACTAGTATTTTTTTCATATATGTTTCCTCCAATTCTGTCATTATCTTCTTCTAATTTTTCTTGACAATATGTTTCCTAAGGATTGAATTCCTTGCACCATAATAATTAAAATGAGAACTGTTATCACCATTGTGACAGTGTCAAACCGTTGATAACCATAGGTAATTGCCAAATCACCAATTCCACCTCCGCCAACTGTACCTGCCATTGCGGAAGCTCCAATCAAACCAATAGTAGCAATTGTTATATTTACGACTAATGAACTTAGTGCTTCTGGAAGTAGAAATCGAAATATAGTCTGTAATGGAGTTGCTCCCATCGCTTTTGCAGCTTCAAGTACCCCCGGGTCTATTTCTAAAAGTGAACTTTCAACTAATCTTGCAATGTAAGGACCAGCATAAAAGACAAGTGGAACAATTGCTGCAGAAGTACCAATAGAAGTACCCACGATTAATCTAGTAAGCGGTATGATAGCGACCAATAAAATAATGAATGGGATCGAACGAAAAATATTAATAATTCCATTAAGCACAGTAAATATTGGGATATTCTCTAATATTTGACCTTTACGTGTAACAAAAAGGAAAATCCCTAGAGGCAATCCTAGTAAAACAGAGAATAATAAAGATAGACTAACCATTTGTATCGTCTCAACTAACGCCTCAATAATTTGCTCTCCATTAACTAGCATGACTTGTCACTTCCTTTAGATAAATTTGCTGATGATTCAAATAATTGATAGCTCGTTGAATCTCTATATCATCACCAATAAATTCAATGATCAAGTTACCAAAAGATTGCCCTTGTAATTCTGTAACATTACCAAACAAGATCGTTATATCGACATTGAATTTTTTGGCCACTTGTGAAATAAGGGGGCTTTCTGTTTGCTGACCAAAGAAACGGATTTGGTAAATACTTTTCGAACGATTTCCCTCTTTTAAAATTTCTTTGATTGATGGAGGAAATTGATCATTCATTACTGTACTTACAAATTTCCTTGCAGTTTCTGTCTTTGGTTTTGAAAATACTTCAAATACAGTACCTACTTCTATGATCTTTCCTGATTCCATCACTGCGACTCGGTCACATATTTCACTTACAACTGACATTTCATGGGTGATCATTAAGATCGTAATTTTGTATTCTTCATTAATTTTTTTCAATAATTGAAGAATGGAACTTGTTGTCTGAGGATCCAGTGCTGATGTAGCTTCATCACAGAGTAAAATAGATGGTTGTGTAGCTAAAGCTCTTGCAATACCGACACGTTGCTTTTGTCCACCTGACAATTGATCAGGATAATCATTAAGATTATCTGCTAAACCAACAAACTCCAGTAACTCAATAACCCTTTCACGTATTCTTTCTTTCGGTTTTTTAGCTAGAATAAGTGGCATTGCTACATTAGCATAAACTGTCTTCGAATTTAACAAATTAAAATGTTGAAAAACCATACCTATGTTTCTTTTTACTTCTCTAATTTGTTTTTCAGTTAATTGAGTTAAGTCCTGTCCATCTACAATTACTTGACCAGATGTAGGAGGCTCAAGATAATTTACACATCGGAGTAGGGAGCTTTTCCCTGCACCACTATACCCAACAATTCCAAATATTTCTCCTTTGTTAATTTTAAGATTAATATTTTTTAAAGCATGAACTGTCTTATCCTTACTTTTATATTCCTTCTCAAGATTAATGAACTC
>CADBNU010000173.1 GCA_902796085.1 Heyndrickxia coagulans | reverse complement strand
AGTTCTATTTAATTGAGAATATACATAGCAGCGAAAGGTGGAACAGTTTCCATGACGAAAGCCTTTAATGACACGTTTTTAAAAGCGGCACGCGGAGAAAAAACGTCCTACACACCTGTATGGTATATGCGTCAAGCGGGGCGTTCACAACCGGAGTATCGAAAGTTAAAAGAAAAATATTCTTTGTTTGAAATTACGCATCAACCTGAGCTTTGTGCTTATGTGACAAGATTACCTGTTGAACAATATGATGTAGATGCAGCCATTTTGTATAAAGATATTATGACGCCGCTGCCATCCTTAGGTGTAAATGTTGAAATTAAAGCCGGTATTGGCCCGGTCATTGAAAACCCTATTCGTTCTTATCAAGACGTAGAACGTTTAGGAGAAATTCATCCAGAAGACGATATTCCCTATGTTTTAGATACGATTCGTCTCCTTACAAATGAACAATTATCGGTCCCATTAATTGGATTTGCAGGAGCTCCTTTTACATTGGCCAGTTATATGATTGAAGGTGGACCTTCGAAAAATTATCACAAAACAAAGGCCTTTATGTATGGCGAACCTTTAGCGTGGCAATTACTAATGGAAAAGTTAGGTACGATGACCATCGAATATGTGAAAGCACAAATTAAAGCTGGTGCAAAGGCGATCCAAATTTTTGACTCTTGGGTAGGCGCACTGAATGTCACAGATTACCAAAAGTATATTAAACCAACGATGCATCGTATTTTTTCTACATTAAAAGAAGAGAATGTCCCACTTATTATGTTTGGAGTTGGTGCAAGTCATTTAATAAATGAATGGAACGATTTGCCAGTAGATGTGATTGGTCTTGATTGGCGTATGGAAGTTAAGGAAGCTCGTACATTAGGTGTGACAAAAACGTTGCAAGGCAATCTCGATCCTTCACTATTAATGGCTCCATGGGAGCAAATAGAAAAACGGGCAAAAGAAATATTAGATCAAGGTTTGGCACAACCTAGTCATATCTTTAATTTAGGACATGGTGTGTTTCCAGATGTTAATCCCGATACATTGAAACGTCTTACAGCATTTGTACATGATTATACAAAGAATGAAAAGTCTAGTATTTGAGGTGAAATGAAATGACGAAAAAGAAATTAGGATTATTAGTGATGGCTTATGGAACACCATATACAGAAGAAGATATTGAGCCGTATTATACGCATATTCGTCATGGAAGACGGCCAGCCGATGAACATCTTCAAGATTTAAAAAATCGGTATGCGGCCATTGGCGGAATTTCTCCTTTAGCGGAAATCACTAATTCTCAAGCGAAGAAACTAACAGAAAAACTGAACGAAATTCAAGACGAATACGAGTTTGAGCTATTCATCGGTTTAAAACATATCCATCCTTTCATTGAAGATGCAGTAGAGGATATGAGTAAAGCAGGTATTCAAGAAGCGATCAGTATTGTCTTAGCACCTCATTATTCGACCTTTAGTATTAAAAGTTATAATGAGCGTGCACAAAAAACGGCCGATCAATATGGAATTCAAATTAGTTCCGTCGACCACTGGTATGATGAGCCTAAATTTATTGACTATTGGGTAAAACAGATTCATACCGTGTTTGAACACATGCCAGAGGATGATCAAAAGAATGCTTGTGTGATCTTTTCTGCCCATAGCTTACCAGAAAAGATTTTACAACACGGGGATCCGTATGCAGAACAATTATCAGAAACAGCGAGACTAATCGCTGAAAAAGCCGGTATAAAAGAATATGCAATTGGTTGGCAAAGTGAGGGACAAACGCCAGATCCTTGGTTAGGTCCAGATGTACAAGATTTAACGAGAGAATTACATAAAGAAAAAGGATACAAAGCCTTTGTCTATTGCCCAGTCGGATTTGTGGCAGACCATTTAGAAGTGTTATATGACAATGATGTTGAATGCCGCATTGTTTGTGAAGAGATTGGTGCGAACTATTATCGTCCAGAAATGCCGAATGACCATGCTGAATTTATTGAAGCGTTATGTGAAGTTGTGTTAAAAAAATTAAATTAATATCATAATAAAGCTGTCTAAAGGAGAGAACAATCCAAAAACTCTCTTTTAGACAGCTTTTATTGTTACATGACACAGGATCACAAATGAGGATGGGGTAAAGATTGCTTTAAGAAAAACTTGGGATTAACATTCGTTCAATCAATTTATGAATTTAAATCTTTTAATCCGATGCATTGATGACAAACGTTTCCGTAGCATTCTGCCTGCTCTTCAATTTGTTCTCCACAATGTTGACAATGTTTAGCAGGTAAGTTTTTAAAAAATTCTACAATACTTTGAATCATTTTAAACTCCCCCTCTGTTTTGTAACATTTAATAAATAAAACCCTTTGTTCTATAACAATATTGTATTACAACACATCGATTTTCGCAACCCCTGTTTTAAAACAAAAATAAAAAATGAAATTGGTGGATACATTTAGTATAGTAATTTTTGAAATATGAAAGTTTAGAGGAGGATCAATCGTGAAATTAACAATCATTGGACTTTGGGGTGCATATCCGAAAGTAAATGAGGCGAGTAGCGGATATTTACTTGAACATAATGGATTTAAGTTGTTGATTGATTGTGGCAGTGGTGTATTGTCAAAAATGCAAAATTATGTCCAGCCAGAAAAACTTGATGCTGTTCTCATAAGTCATTATCATACTGATCACATTGCAGATATCGGTGTATTACAACACGCTTTATTAGTAAAAAGTTATCTTATTGATTTGAGAAAAACGTTGCCGATCTATGGTCATACGTTTGATGAGGAGGGCTTTTCGAAATTAACTTATAGTAATTATACAAAAGGAATAGCCTATGATCCGGATAAGGTACTTCAAATAGGACCATTTACTATTCATTTTTTAAAAACGAAGCATCCCGTTCCATGTTATGCATTTCGAATTGAAGCAAACGATGCAGTATTTGTATTTACGGCAGATAGTGCTTATCAACCATCGTTTGTTGAATTTTGTCGTAATGCTGACTTACTTTTGTCGGAATGTAATTTTTATGGTAATATGAATGGGGAAAACGCTGGTCATATGAACAGTTTTGAAGTAGGTAAATTAGCCCATGAAGCAAATGTGAAACAGCTCATTTTAACACATCTTCCGCAATTTGGTGACTTGCAACAACTGGTTACGGAAGCTGGTGAGCACTATGATGGTCCAATTCATCTAGCTAAAATGGGAGATGTATGGAATTTATAAGGATAGACAGGAGGTAACATATGTTATACGTTGATAATAAAGGGATAACAGATCCGCGGGTGAATCTAGCCATTGAAGAACATATTTTAAAAAATCTAGATATAAATGAATCCTATTTATTGTTTTACATAAATCAACCATCGATCATTATTGGTCGTAACCAAAATACGATTGAAGAAATTAATACGAAGTTTGTTGAGGAAAATGATATTATCGTTGTACGTCGAATGTCAGGTGGCGGTGCAGTTTATCATGATTTAGAAAATTTAAATTATAGCTTTATCACAAAAGATGAAGGAAACAGCATTCAAGAAAACTTTAAAAAATTCACACAACCTGTTATTAATGCACTCCGCAAATTAGGTGCTAACGCACAGCTAATGGGTCGTAATGATATTGAAATTGATGGAAAAAAAGTATCAGGTACTGCTCAATATGCGACAGGCGGAAGGATGTATACACATGGTACGCTTATGTTAAATGTCGATTTAGACAGTGTAAGTAAAGCATTAAAACCGAAAAAAGAAAAAATTGAATCAAAAGGTGTAAAATCTGTACGCGCCCGTGTAGGAAATATTAAAGATTATATTAATCAAGACATGACCGTTGAAGAATTTAAACAATATATTTTGAAAAGTGTGTTTGAAGAACAAGGTTTAGATGTTCAGGAATATGTTTTAACAGATGAAGATTGGAAACAAATAGAAGAAATTTCGAAAAACAAATATCAAACATGGGAATGGAATTTTGGTAAATCACCGAAAGCAAATATTTCAAACTCCCATCGTTTTCCAGTTGGAACGATTGATGTTCGCCTAAATGTGAACAGAGGGGTGATTGAAGATGTAAAAATTTTCGGTGACTTCTTCGGCTGGGGCGAAATAGCGGATATTGAAAACAAATTAAAAGGTGTTCGTTACGAGAAGGCTGCGATTATCGAAGCGTTGAAAGATGTTAATATTCAACATTATTTCGGAAATATTGAAAAGGAAGATTTCATTCATTTAGTTTATTAATTGTTTAGGTCTGCATCACAATGTGATGCAGGCTTTTTTTTAAAAAAATAAGCTTTATCCATTTAAAAAATAAAAGTGTTTCATTATAATGAAAATTATATATAATTTGTTAGGTTTCAAAAACAAAAGGGGGAGGTATACTTGCAAACGAGTGTAATCGGTAAACCGATTAGTCAATTTAAACAAGGGTTACATGGTGGTTTATCGATTGCAATTGGTTACATGCCGATTGCCATTACATACGGATTTTTAGCAAAAGCTACGGGACTTTCGCTTGGTGAAACTTTACTTATGAGTATGATTGTTTATGCTGGTGCATCACAATATATGGCACTTGATATGATTGCAAAACAAATTAGTATGTTTGAAATTATCTTTACAACATTTATTGTGAATATTCGTCATATGTTAATGACGGCTTCATTAAATGAAAAAGTTGTTAAGGAGCGATCATGGAAAAAGGCCCTTTATGCCTTTGGGATAACAGATGAAACATTTTCGGTTGCTGCCGTTCAAAAGGAAAAATTAACGACAGGCTATATATTTGGGTTAGTACTTATTGCCTACAGCAGTTGGGTTTGT
>CADBNU010000172.1 GCA_902796085.1 Heyndrickxia coagulans | reverse complement strand
TTTTGTCGAAACAAAATAAAATATAAGAATTTTTGTTGAAGTATGCGCTTGCCTAGGAAATAACAATTATGTTCATTTAAAAGCTTTACAAATGTCATTATTTTCTATAGGGATTAACACGTCTTTGTTTTAACAATTTTAGTTTTAAACGTTGTATTCGTTTTTGTAAGTCTTGTTCTAATTTTTCTGGTATTTTATTACTTATTTTTTGTATCGTTTTTAATTCATGAAGCCCAACTTTAGCCATATCTAGAGCCATATAGAAATCTTTTTGTTTATGTTCAAGATATTTTGCCATTTCAATTGTTGCGTTAACCTTAACAGTTCCTTTCCCTTTTTTTATAATCTCATCCCAAAGAGGTATTGCTTTTTCAATTTGTTTTTGTTTCTTGTATTGCAAAGCTAAATCAAATTTAGCTTGCCACGCCTCTTTACCTTCAAAATTTTCAAGCGCTTGTTCATAAATTTTTATTGCCTGACTTGTTTGTTTTAATGATGAGTACCATTTTCCAACTTGTATTTGTTCGATCTTTGACTGCTCTTGATCCAACTCTAATAACTGAAATGATAGATGGGTATATAAAGTAATTAATGAAAGTACATCTTCTTCATTATGTTCCATTATTTTCATAATACCGTCGACATTTTTTGTTTCCACAAAATCAAAATAGATCATTGGTGCAAGAAATCCTGGTATGTCATCTTCCCTCTTAATCCCTAATACTTCTTTTTCAACCATCGATAATTTGACGGACTCTAATTTTCCCTTCCAAAGCCTGCGCGCTGCATGTAATAAATCAAAATGACCAAATTGTGGTAGTTTTGGGACATGTTCACGAATAAGTGTGTGTCGTGTTTTCACTTGTGGCCAATCGAAAGCTTTTCCATTATATGTAACGAGAGTAGTATAATCGATAGATTTTAAAAAACTGTCATATAATGGGATTTCACCCCCAGGCTCAGGTAATAGATGTTGTTTTACGATAATCTCATTATCTTTAACATAAGCATAACCGAGTAAAAAAATAGTATTCCCAACTCCGCCACCTAACCCAGTTGTTTCCGTATCAAAGAAAAATAAGTCTGTTGGTTGAAAACCCTTAGTTGATAATGGGTGATCGACGTCTGAGTTTTGCCAAGCTGAAACAGCGTTAAAAAAGTCAGAAAAGGAATATTTCCCTCTTTTTGTATGAATCGGATAACGTTTTTCACGTATTAAACAATACGCACCATCTAAAAAATAAGGAGTAGTATTAAAACTATTCCATTTTTCTAAATGGGGAATCTCTATATTTTGTGTTGCTTCCGTTTGAATTTTTGACTCTTCATGGGTTAGATATGACTCGTACATTTTTAGTTTTGCTTTTAATTTCAAAATTCTCACCCTTAAATATCTTCAATAAAATAATCTAATAAAAGGAGAGCATCAGATTTTCCAGTTTTTGTCAGTATATCGGTTCCGATACAAGATGGGCAACCAGACTCACATGGACAAGATTGGATCGTATTTTTCGTTTCTAATAAAATGTCATTAATTTTTGAATAAATTCCTTCACTTAAACCAACACCGCCTGGATAGCGATCATATATAAAGATTGTCGGTTTGTCATTGTGACTTGCTTTCACTTGCGGAACGACAAATACATCCTTCGGATCACACATTACATACATCGGGACAATATTTTTTAATGCATGAGTTAAACCAATCAAGCCTTCTTCAATCCGTTTTTCATCCAATGCCATGAGCTGATTTTTCAAAGAAATCCAAGTTGCAGTAGTGTGTAACATTTGTTCAGGTAAATGTATTGGACCTGATCCAATATTTTCATGAGTTTCAAATTTAATTTTTTTAAAAATGGTCGCCATTGCTTGGACGGCAACATCTCCATTCTGAACAATAGTTTTTTCGAAAATTGCTTCTTTATCGACTTCCAATACTTTTAATTGAACGGCAAGATTCGCATCTGTATAATAATCAACCTTAACTTCTCTCACATAGGCTTTTTTCTCTTCCCAGTCTAAATTTTCTACCTGGTATTGTGTTCCTTGATGAAGATAAATTGCTTCATCATGGAGTAGTGTCATTGCACTAAATGTATCCATCTCACCAATCACTTTTACATTAGCAATATCAGTCTGATCAATAATAACAACATTTTCTTGTGATGCAGAACGAAGACTTATGTTATGGGCCGGAAAGGAATCACTCATCCAATGGTATTTATTTTTACTATAAACAAGTACTTTTTGATCTAACAAGTAATCAAGAATATCTTCAACATCTATCCCGCCAAAGGTTTCCCCTTTTTTAAATGGCAATTCGTAAGCTGCACATTTAATATGATCAACAAGAATAATTAAATTGTTCGGATTGATTCGTGCAACTTCTGGAGATTGTTTAAAAAAGAATTCCGGATGGTTAATGATATATTGGTCAAGAGGGGTTGAACTTGCAACATACAAAATTAATGCTTCTCCATTTCTTCTTCCGGCTCGCCCAGCCTGCTGCCAAGCACTTGCAATTGTCCCAGGATAACCGGTCATAATACATACTTGTAGTTGACCTATATCTACACCTAATTCTAAAGCGTTCGTTGACACAACGCCATATATTTCACCATTACGCAATCCTTTTTCAATTTCTCTCCGCTCCGTTGGTAAATATCCGCCACGATATCCGCGGATGCCGGCCGCACCAATCTTATCTTTAATCAATGCTTGCAAATACGTTAAAATAATTTCCACCCGAACTCGACTTCTTGCAAAGATAATCGTTTGAATTTTATTTTTTAAAAATTCACTGGCAAGTTTGCGAACCTCTAATGTAGCACTTCTTCGTATATTTAATGATTTATTTACAATGGGTGGATTATAAAACACAAAATGTTTTGTTCCACTTGGAGCACCATTTTTGTCAATAAGTTTTGTATGTTCACCTGTAATCGATTCCGCCAACTCCTTTGGATTAGCAATTGTAGCTGATGTAGAAATAAATATAGGATTACTACCATAGAATTGACAAATTCTCTTTAATCGTCGAATAACATTTGCAGTATGACTACCAAAAACTCCTCTGTAAATATGTAATTCATCGATAATGACAAATTTAAGATTTTCAAATAACGATACCCATTTTGTATGGTGAGGTAATATACCCGAATGCAACATGTCTGGATTTGTAATAACAATTGAACCTGCTTTTCTTACCTTTTGACGAACATTTGCAGGTGTATCCCCATCATATGTATAACATTTCACATTAATTTCTGCTGTATCAATAAGTTCATTTATCTCACTTTTTTGGTCATAACTTAAGGCTTTTGTAGGAAATAGGTAAAGAGCCCTAGTCTCACTATTTTCTAGAATCGATTGTAAGACAGGTAAATTGTAACATAATGTCTTTCCACTGGCTGTCGGTGTAACCGCCGTAAAATTCATACCGTTCATAGCCAATTCAAAAGCCTCTCGTTGATGGCTATATAAAGAGGTAATACCTCTTTTTATTAATGCTTTTTTTAATTTAGGATGAAGATTGTCAGGAAAAGTAACAAAATTGGCTTCCTTTCCTTCAATGGTCTCCCAATGTGTTATATTTTCACTTATATTTTTATTTGATTTCATCCAACCTATCATTTCTTGTAAATTGCGTTTTCCAAGCATTTTTTCACCTTTAATTCTATACTTCGTTTTTTAAATTTATCTTCATGAAAATCATGAGCTTTATAAAAAGCTTTGTTTATTCTTTAAAAATTCAATACAACTAAATATGAAAAACGTATTTGTCAAGGACTATTATAACGAATATTTGTTCTACCCTCAAAATAAATACAATGTGATTTATCACTTATTCACATACATTATTTTTGTTCATATATTATAGCAAAAAATATTGTGTAAAGAGGTGGATGTTATTTGGCAAATGAAAACTCTCGAAAATCAAATCTTCCAGAAGATCCTATAAAGGAATGGTTTAACTTTGCACCACTTTTCCAAGAACGTCCATTTAGAAATTTATTAGAAAGTATTGATGAATTATTCCAACACACATACTTTAAACCTCGATTTAAAGTAAAAGTTCAAGAAGAAGAGGATAAGTATATCGTCTATGCAGAGTTACCTGGTGTCCGTAAAAATCAAATTCATATTCATACAATGATCAATCGATTAACCATTACCGTAAAACAGACAGAAATGGAAACAATAGAAAATGACAAAACACAAACAACACATAATAAACAATCCTACACACAAGTCAGCCGCACGATACCATTTTATCAACCAGTTTTAGAAAAACAAACAAAAGCAACTTATCGTGATGGACTATTAACGGTAATCGTACCTAAAAGAAAAGGTAAGATGATTGAAATTGAATAAAAAATAACAGGGCATGCCTTTAATAATACTTTACAGGTATGCCCCATTATTATGATTTAAACATCAACTTCAAACCTTTGATAAACGCTTGTAATTGATTTAATGTTCCTATTAATTGGCCAGCGGTTGAAAACATTTTGTTTAAATCAACAGTTCCATCTTGTGTTTTAAAATATTTTAGTATTCCATTTGTCTCCATTTTTGATTTTTGATTATCAGGCATATTTATAGGCCATTCAGATAGATGCTGGTTTATTTCGTATGGAATTATCTGTTGAAAATCATATAAAGGGTCTATCGGATTTTCGAGCAAAGATTGGATAGGATATGAATGATTAGGTGGACGATGAAGTGTTTCTTGAAAACCCACATTAAACATTGGCGTTAAACTTTGCATCATGGTTTGGTTTGTAAACGAATTCATATATTCATGATTTATGGGCATCACTTGGAATGGGTATTGATGTTGCATATATGGTGGTATATGTCTAGGGATATAATGGTAGGACAATTTGTTCGGATTAACATACATACTGCAAGCCTCCCTACTTTTCCCCATTATAGTATGTGATATTATATTGAAATGTGAATTTAGTCGGCTTCTTTTTTGCTAATTTCCGTCAAAAGCTTTTCTAATGTGTAATTAATGGAATGGAAAGTATGTTTAAACCTACGATAACTCGTTTTTGCAAAAAAAGATTGAGCACAAATCTCTCTTATATTTTCGAAAGCTGATTCAACTTGTTGTACAACTAAGTTTTTCGGTTTGTATTTGTGAATCCAATTTTTTGCATATTCTACCCATTCGTCTGTAAATTCGTATACTTCGTCTACGAATGGCTGGATGACAGTATAGAAATCTTTTTGCTCACCGGTCGAACGGACATTTTCATAATTGGAATTTATTTGCTTTAGGTAATTTTTCAACTTTATGGTTTTGGTCTTCATTATTTTATGTTCTTTATGTTCCATCTCGTTGTCACCTCAAAACTATTATAACTTACTTTTAGGTGGACCTCTAATAAAAAACTACTTAAACTACTTTTCTTTTAAAATAATTATGTTCTTGTAATGACTTGTTTTCTACCATATATGTTTCAAAAAATTCTCCAAAATCATTTTCTAGTTTATTAATCATCATCTGATGTTCATCTACGATCTTATTTCGCTTTGCATACACAGCTTGATCCAATTTCTTTTCTAGTAATTCGACTTCCCTTTGAAGATTACTTAATTGATTTAATACCTCTTGTATCTTCATAATAGTAGAATTACTTTTCACCATGATCCCCCCTGTCATCTCAATTAAATACTTAATTCTCTTTAAACAAAAATCTTCCTGCCCCCTGACAAAACTAGTTGAGATTCGCTAAAGAGAGTGGTTATTTGACATAGAATCCCCATGGTTTGTCGAAGAATGATAATGGTTATTTTGTTCATACTATGAAATGTTAGGAGGTGGAAATGTGGCTAAAAAGAAAAACAAAAATCGTGGTGCTGAAAAAGAAAATCGTGCCTATACAAAAGCTGGAGAAGGTAATCCAAAACTAGAAGGACCAAATCGACCATCGACTTAATCATGATGAGCAGGACCCCCTGCTCTTTCTTATTGATTTAACTGAATCCATTCCTGCAAGTTTTTTAATAGCGACATCTCAATTAATTTCTTTTTATACCAGTTCGTAATTTCAATATCATCTTTTATTTTTGGTGAATGAAACCAACTTCGTTTGACTTTTTTTTGTTGATCCCATGAAGGTCCAATTTCAGGAACATGTTCTATAATAGGATATGTAAACCGTAAATACGGAGTATCCCTTCTCATTTTTTCGCTAAAATATTTTTCATAATCATAACGAGATCCTGTATGAACGGTTTTTTTTATAAAATGTATAAATTCTTGGAGATAGCCCGAATCAAATAAGATCCATGATAATTGTTTGCCAAATTCAATTCGCACATGAACATTTTGAAACTTTTTCATCGATGCACCGTAAATTTTACCAGATAACGTTGGAAATAATATGACATTAAAATGAAGTTTTTCTTGAAGTCGATAAGGGAGTGAATTAAAAATTCTTTTATGATAAACTGTATTGGCTATAATCGGTTTTTGAATTAGATTTTGTTCATTAATAATTAAGGCGTAAAGTAGTCTCGTTTCATCCCGATCTTTCCAAAATGTTTGCCATTCATCTATCATAAATTCTGAAATACGAAAATATCGTAATAAATGAAACAAAGGCTTATTATATTTCGTAGAATAATGATAGATTAATAATTGTGGATAAGCATCGTTAAAAATGAGCCAATTCGCTCGTTCATACATGGAAAACAAGGTTCGGCGATATTCAACAGACATTCGTTTAACTAATCGATCACCTTCTAGGTCACACATATTCCAGCCAGCATTACGGGAAACTAGACTGGCAAGCAAGGACCATTTTATTTCTTTGTAATCAAAATAAAATATTTCATAGTGTTTTGTTCGTGATATATTATCTATGTTGCCTAAATTTGTTTTCCTTTTAACAATCTGTATAATATCATGTTCATTCTCGATTTTCGCAAACACGTGGATAGCACTCCTTCATTTACTGATCAGTATTAGCAAGAGGTGAAAAAATGGAAATTCGATATCCGAATGGTAAAATTTTTAAACCTTATAAAGCCGAAAAAAGACTGAAAAATTATGAATACGGAAATCGTGGTATGACATTAGAGGAAGATTTAAATGAATCTAATGAATATTATTTAGCCAATCAAATAGCCGTTATTCATAAAAAACCAACTCCGATACAAATTGTAAACGTTGATTATCCACATCGTAGTAAAGCTGTTATAAAAGAAGCTTATTTTAAAACACCTTCCACAACGGATTATAATGGTGTATATAAAGGAAAATATATAGACTTTGAAGCAAAAGAAACAAA